>DASQBT010000028.1:0-10232 GCA_035635075.1 Thiobacillaceae bacterium
CGGCGGCACCGTCGGTGCCCTGTTCGGCACCGGCGGGCCGCCCTATGTGATTTATCTTGCGCATCGCCTGAGGGGAAAAGGCCAGCTGCGCGCCACGTTGTCCGGCGTGTTTTTCCTTGAAGGACTGGTCCGCATCGCCAGCTTCGCGACCGCCGGCCTGCTGCAGAAAGTGCAGCTATGGCAAAGCTATGCGCTGGGGCTGCCTGTTGCGCTGCTCGCGCTGTATGGCGGCAGCCACGTGCATACGGGGCTGAGCCAACCGCAGGTGACGAAAATGATCGGTGGCTTGCTATTGCTTAGCTGCCTGTCGCTATTCGCGAAGGCGCTGGTCTAGGGCAGGGTAGAGTTTTCTAACCTCTCGGGTGATGGTTCGCATGCAGCTGTTTAAGCCGCTCGCGCGCCACGTGGGTATAGATCTGGGTGGTGGAGATATCAGCGTGGCCCAACAGCATCTGCACCACACGCAGGTCGGCGCCGTGATTGAGCAGATGCGTGGCGAAAGCGTGGCGCAGGGTGTGGGGTGAAAGGTGCTGAGTCAGGCCGGCGGCGCGGGCGCGGCGTTGTAGAAGATACCAGAATGCCTGGCGCGTCATGCTCTTGCCCTGCCGGGTGACGAATATCGCATCGCAGTTCTGTTGTTTCAATAGCTCTGGGCGGGCTTTTCTTATGTAGTGGCTAACCGAGAGTATGGCTTCCTCTCCTAGCGGCACCAGGCGTTCCTTACCGCCCTTGCCGGTGACGCGCACCACACCAGCGTCCAGATTCAAGCCGAGAAATTTCAAACCCACCAGCTCGGATACCCTCAGCCCGGTGGCGTACAGGGTTTCCAGCATGGCCTTGTCGCGCAGCCCCAGGGGGCTAAGCAGATCGCTGGCCGCGAGCAGGCGTTCCACGTCCGCTTCCGACAGGCTCTTGGGCAGGGGGCGGGGCAGCTTCGGGCTGTCCAGGTTGAGGGTGGGATCGAGAGCAATTCCGTTTTCCCGCGCCAGCCAGCGGTAAAAGCGCTTGAGGGTGGAAAGGTAGCGCGCGGCGCTGCGCGGCTTGGTCTTCTGTGCAAAGCGGTGGGCCAGGTAGGCCTCCACATCCATTTGCAGCGCATCTTCCAGTGATTTGTGGCGCTGCGTGGTCAGCCACAAGGCAAAGCCCCGAATGTCGTGCCGGTAGGCGGCAAGCGTGAGGTCAGACAGACCTTCTTCCAGCCATAAGCGGTCGCAGAACTGGTCGATCAGGGCCCGCTCAGCCTGATCCTTCATGCCCCAACAGCCAGGACTTGATGTTCAGGGGGCCCAAGTATTTCGTGCGCATGAAGCCGCCGATCCCCAAGGCGGAAACGACACGATGGCAGGGCACGACGACAGGAATGGGATTGGCGCCGCAGGCGCCGCCTACTGCGCGTGGCGCCGTACCCAGTTTCTCGGCCAGTTGCCCGTAGGTAAGCGGGGAGCCAGGCCGAATTTCGCGCAGCGCCTGCCATACGCCGCGCTGAAAGTCGGTGCCGCTCAGCTTGAGCGGCAGGTCGAAGCGATGCCCCGGATCTCTGAAGTAAGCGGCGAGTTGCGCTTCGGTCTCCTTGAGTAAAGGGGAAGCCGGTTTTTTTAGCGCATGACGCTCAAGCAGAAACTCGATCCCGGTAAGAGCGTCGCTTTCGGCGATCAGCCTGAGTTGGCCAAACGGAACGTTGATGACGGCTTGATTCATGGACGTATTCTAGACCTCTTCTGCGCCCAATAAATAAAGCCCTCGCGAGAGGGCTTTCTTGCCTCAAGGCTACTCCACTTATTGAGCGGCGGCCTTGGCGCGGTTGGGCAGCTTTTCCTTGATGCGGGCGCTCTTGCCGGAGCGCTCGCGCTGGTAATAGAGCTTGGCGCGCCGCACGTCGCCGCGGCGCTTGACCTCGATCGCTGCCACCAGCGGGGAGTAGGTCTGGAAGGTCCGCTCCACGCCCTCGCCGGCGGAAATCTTGCGCACGGTGAAGGCGGAGTTGAGGCCGCGGTTGCGCTTGCCAATGACCACGCCTTCGTAAGCCTGCAGACGTTCCTTTTCGCCTTCCTTGACCTTGACCTGCACCACCACGGTGTCGCCAGGAGCGAAGACAGGAATGGTCTTGCCCAGACGGGTGATTTCTTCTTGTTCGAGTTGTTCGATGATGTTCATGTTCATCTCTTCTCTAAAATTCGCGAATTGGTTTCCACAGGAGACATTGCGCGGTTAATGACAACCTCTATTCGAGGCCTTTTTCTTCCCGACGAAATTCGTCGAGCAGCTTTTGCTCGTCGGGGCTTAAGCCCCGGCGCTCAATCAAGTCAGCGCGTTTCCGCCACGTCAGGCCAAGGCTCTGTTTGAGCCGCCAGCGGGCAATGGCCTTGTGATCCCCGCTGGTCAGGACTTTCGGCACCGCCATCCCGCGGTACGCCTCGGGTCGCGTGTAGCACGGCCCATCCAGAAGGCCATGCGCAAAGGAGTCCTCCCCTGCAGAGACCTCATTGCCCAGGCTCCCGGGCAATTGGCGGATGATCGCATCCATCAGCGCCAGTGCGGGAATTTCCCCGCCGGACAGGACAAAATCCCCCAATGAGATTTCCTCATCAACCCTGCGCCGCAACAACCGCTCATCCACGCCTTCGTAGCGCCCGGCTATCAGGGTAAGGGCCGGTTTGGCCGCCAGCTCCATCACCTTGGCATGATCCAACACCTTGCCGCGCGGTGTGAAATACACAACCCAGGGAGTGAGTCCCTCGCTTGCCTGGTCCGCCGCTATGGCATCCAGTGTTGCCTCCAGCGGTTCGGCCAGCATGACCATGCCGGGGCCGCCGCCGTAGGGCCGGTCATCCACCGTCTTGTAGGCATCAGTGGCGAAATCCCGCGGGTTCCAGGCCCTAAAGTAAAACAGCCCTCTATCCATGGCCCGCGCGGTGATGCCAAAATCCAGCACGCTGTCGAACAGGGCCGGAAAGAGGGTGACGACATCGAATCTCACCAGTCTGGCTCCCAGTTCACTTCGATTCGCTTGCCGCGCAGATCCACGTTCGTAACATAGGCGTCGGCAAAGGGAATCAGCCGTTGCCGCTCGCCATTTACCACCAGCACGTCATGGCTGCCAGTTTCCATCAGCCCGGCCACCTGGCCGAACTCCACGCCCTGCGGGTTGACCACCGTCAGCCCGATCAGGTCATTCCAGTAATACTCGTTTGCCTCAGTCTGTGGCAGCTCTTCCCGGCTGACCGCGATTTCCTTTCCGCGCAGGGCGAAGGCCTGCTCCCTGCCTTCAACACCGACCAACTTGGCGATCAGACCGTCACCATGCACGGCGGCTTCCTCGACCTCGAAATCCTGCCAGGTTTCATTCCCGCCAACTTGCCAAGTGTCGTAATCGAACAGGCTGTCCAGCGTTTCGGTGTAGGGTTGAACCTTGATCCAGCCCTTGATGCCGAAAGGGGCGCCGATGCGCCCCATCACCACCCGATTAGGCAGGAGCCTTGGCCTGCTGCTTGACCAGACGGGCCACCGTATCGGACAACTGGGCGCCATTTTTGACCCAATGTTCAACGCGGGCCATGTCGATGCGGGTGGTTTCTTTCCCCTCGTGGGCCACGGGATTGTGAAAGCCCAGACGCTCGATGAAGCGGCCATCCCGGCGGCAGCGGGAATCGGCCACCACCACGTTGTAGTAGGGGCGGTTTTTGGCGCCGCCACGGGTAAGGCGAATGACAACCATGATTTTTGATCCAGTACGGGAATCGGAAAACCGGGAATTCTAAGCGAAAAATAGCTTTCTTGCCAGCGACTGCGACTCCGCGGTGGTCACTTCATGCCGGGCATCATGCCCTTCATTCCCCGCATCATCTTGCCCAGGCCGCCCTTGGACATCATCTTCATCATTTTCTGCGCCTGCTCGAATTGGTTGAGCAGCTTGTTTACTTCCTGCACGGATACCCCTGCGCCGCTGGCGATTCGGCGCTTGCGCGAGGCCTTGATGAGTTCCGGTTTGTGTCGCTCCTGCCGGGTCATGGAGTTGATGATGCCTTCCACACGATTGATGGCCTTATCCTCGTTGCCGCTTAACTGCGGCATCTGCCCTGCTCCCGGCAGCTTGTCCATCAGAGCGGTCAACCCCCCCATTTTCTTCATCTGCAGGATCTGGCTCTTAAAGTCTTCCAGGTCGAAGGTCTTGCCTTTCTTCACCTTGTCGGCAAGCTTCCTGGCTTCCACCATGTCCACCGAAGTCTGCGCGTGCTCGATAAGCGAGAGCACGTCACCCATCCCCAGGATGCGGGAGGCCATGCGCTCGGGATGGAAGGGTTCCAAGCCGGTGGGCTTTTCCCCCACGCCGGCGAACTTGATTGGCTTGCCGGTGATCTGTCGCACCGACAAGGCCGCCCCGCCCCGTGCATCGCCGTCCAGCTTGGTCAGCACCACGCCGGTGAGGGGCAGGGTCTCGTTGAACACCCTCGCGACATTGACGGCATCCTGGCCCTGCATCGAGTCAACCACGAACAGCGTTTCCACCGGCTTGAGCGCGGCATGCAGCGCCTTGATTTCCGCCATCATGGCCTCATCGATGGCAAGCCGGCCAGCGGTATCGACGATCAGCACATCGAAGAACTGCCTTTTCGCGTGATCCTGCGCAGCGCGGGCGATGTCCACCGGGGAATTCAGCTTGTCGGCCTCGAAGAACGCCACCTGCAGTTGAGCGCCGAGCTGGCGCAGCTGGTCGATGGCGGCCGGGCGGTAGACGTCGCAGGAGGCGAGCAGAACCTTCTTCTTGCGTCCTTTGAGCAGCAGGGCAAGCTTGCCCGACGTGGTGGTCTTGCCCGAACCTTGCAGGCCCGCCATCAATATGACGGCGGGCGGTTGGGCCGCCAGATCGAGGTCGGCAGACTGCCCGCCCATGATCTGGGTCAGCTCGTCATGCACGATGCCGATCAGGGCTTGGCCAGGCGTGAGACTATGCAACACATCAGCGCCTAGAGCCTTTCTCTTGACCTCCTCGACGAACTGCTTGACTACGGGCAGGGCGACATCGGCTTCCAGAAGCGCGAGGCGCACCTGTCTCAGCGTGTCTTGAATGTTGGCTTCGGTGATGCGGGCCTGGCCCCTCAGCGTCTTTACGACTGAGGCCAACCGGCCGGTCAGGTTTTCAAACATGGCTTTCCTTGGGTAGCATTCGCGCGGCGCCCGTTGGATAATAGCGGCGCACACCCACCCATTTTAACGAATGCCCTACTTTCTGCCTGTATCCGTTGTAACTGCCGCCTGCTATGGCCTGGTCGCGTGGCAGCTTTTCCGCCCGACGAATGCCCGTGGTGTTTCCCTCGGCGTGTCCATGCTGATGCTTGCAGCCCTGTTGATGCACGCCGGCCTGCTTGGTGTCAGCGTGTTCGGCAAGGGTGCCGTGCACTTGGGATTTGGCAACGCGACATCCCTCTTGTTCTGGCTGTCCGCAATGGTTTACGGACTGGCCAGTTTGCGCTATGCACTGCCGGGGGTCCAGGCTTGGGTCACGGTGCTGGCCGCGGTGGGAGTGCTGATGCCGCTCATCTTCCCCGATGCGCGGCCCGTGCCGTTCTCCAATCTGCCCGGCTTCCGTGCTCATCTCATCATCTCCTTGCTGTCCTTCAGCTTGCTGTTGATTGCCGCCCTTCAGGCGATATTCATGGCGGCCTTCGAAAAGCGTTTGCACAGCGGGTCGGCGCAGGGCGGAATGTCGGGGCTGCCCCCCCTGTTGACCTTGGAAGCTGTCTTGTTCAGGCTGATCTGGACCGGCTACATTCTGCTGACCCTGGCGCTGGCGAGCGGCATCTTCTTCTCCGAGGAAGTGTTTGGCCGTGCCATGCCCCTCACCCACAAGACAGTCTTTGCGGTGTTGTCCTGGGTAGTATTTGGGATTCTCCTGGCTGGCCGCCACTGGCGCGGCTGGCGCGGCCGGGTGGCGCTGCGCTGGACCATAGCCGGTTTCGGCCTGCTGTTTCTAGCCTATGTAGTGAGCAAATTTGTTGCCCAAGTGTTGCTGCATCACTGACTTGCAGAGGGCCGAGCCTTGACAGGCTGGCGAAGCTTGCCAAGACTGGGTGGGCTCCTGTCTTCCAGCCCAATCCGCCTTGGATGATATTTCCTTGGGCGTGCTCGTTGCCACGCTCGTTCTTTTTCTGCTTCTTGCCGCGTTTTTTTCCGCCGCTGAAACCTCCATGATGGCGGTCAACCGCTATCGCCTGAGGGCATTGGCAGCTCAAGGACACCGCGCCGCAAAGCTGACCCAGCAATTGCTGAACAAGACCGACGAGCTGCTGGGTGTCGTCCTGATTGGCAGCAATCTCCTTAATTCCGCGTCAGCCGCCCTCGTGACGGTGATTTCCTTCAGATTGTTCGGGCGCGACGAATTGGCCCTGACTCTGGCTACGCTTTTTGTGACGTTTCTGATACTGGTGTTCGCCGAACTCACCCCCAAAGTCGCGGGGGCGACCTATCCGGAGCAGATCGCCCACGCGTCGAGCTTTGTTCTGGCCCCATTGCGCAAGCTGCTCTATCCGGCAGTCTGGTTCGTCAATCTGTTTGTGACAGGCTTGCTCAGGCTGTTCCGATTGAGCAAGGGCAGAGCCGGGGAGCAAGGACATCTGGGGGTGGAGGAATTGCGCACCCTGGTGAGCGAGTCTGGAAAACTCCTGCCGGGGCAGCATCGGGAAATCCTGCTCAATCTGCTGAGCCTGGAAAGCGTGACAGTGGATGATGTGATGACGCCGCGCAACCAGATTGAAGCCCTTGATCTAACCGATGAGCCGGAGCGACTGGTGCAGCAGCTATCCACCAGCCATCATACCCAGGTGCCGGTCTATGAAGGCTCGCCGGATAACATCGTGGGCATACTCCATGTCAGACGTGCGCTTCGTCCCATCCTGGCCGGCGAAGTGACGGCGGCGTCCTTGCGTGAGATCGTATCGGAACCCTATTTTGTGCCTGGTGGGACGCCCTTGTTTACCCAACTCAGGCATTTCCAGGACAATCAGAAGCGCTTGGCCCTGGTGGTGGATGAATATGGCGAGCTGCAAGGCTTGCTGAGTCTGGAGGATATCCTGGAAGAGCTGATCGGCGAGTTCACCACCCAGGCACCCGGTCAGCTTGGCTGGCTGAGGCCCACGGAGGACGGGGGCTGGCTGGTGGAAGGCACTGCCCTGCTGCGGCACTTGAATCGCAAGCTCGGCCTGGATTTCCCCCTGGATGGACCGCGCACCTTGAATGGCGTTATTCTGGAGCGGCTAGAGGATATTCCCGAGGCGGGGGTCAGCGTCAAGATCGGGGAGATTCCCATTGAAATTGTTCAAACCCAAGGCAGGGTGGTAAAGGTGGCCAAACTATACCCGGCGCAGCCGATTGCGGCGGAAAATGGAACTACGCATGGCAGGGCTTAATTTTCGGGGTGAAGGACCGATATAGTATCGTCGTGAACCGTACTGATAGAAAAAATATGGCTGCTGTAAGCGCATCCTCCCATTTGACCGGCTTGGCCCGTGCCCTGGTAGCCCAGGGGCTGCTGAGTGAACGCGAAGTGGATACCGTCCTGTCCCGGGCCGCGAACAACAGTGATGGCTTTATTCCCGAGCTTCTGCGCAGCACCAGGCTCGGAAGCCTGCAGGTGGCCGAATTTGCTGCCCAAACCTTCAGCTATCCTTTTCTCGATCTGAATGCGCTGGATCCGGATGCCATGCCCCACGGTGTGCTGGACCCGAAACTGATGCAAAAGCGCCGGGTTGCGGCGCTGTTTCAGCGCGGAAACAAGCTATTCCTCGGGGTGTCTGACCCAACAAACCTGCTGGCGCTGGACGAGGTCAAGTTCCAGACCGGGCTGGCCATAGAGCCCGTTGTGGTCGAGGATGACAAGCTCGCGAAATGGATCGACAGGGTTGAGGCCGCCATGGATAACACCATGGACGTGCTGAACGCGGAAGACCTCGACCTCGAGTTTGGCGGCGAAGAGACGACTGCCCAACAGGATACCGGCGGGATCGAAATTGATGATGCTCCAGTGGTGCGTTATCTGCAGAAGATCATGCTGGACGCCATCAACACCGGGGCATCGGATATCCACCTGGAGCCTTACGAAAAGTTCTACCGCATTCGCTACCGGCGCGACGGGATCCTGTATGAAATCGCCCAGCCGCCGCTGGCGATCAAGGAAAAAATCGCGTCGCGCATCAAGGTGATCTCGAAACTGGATATCGCGGAAAAGCGCGTGCCGCAAGACGGCCGGGTCAAGATGGTGCTGTCCAAGAACCGGACCATCGATTTTCGGGTGTCTACCCTCCCGACCCTGTATGGCGAAAAGATCGTCATGCGGATTCTGGATCCGACCAGTGCGCAGCTGGGCATCGAGGCCTTGGGTTATGAACCCTGGCAAAAGGAATTGCTGCTCAATGCGGTACAGCGGCCCTATGGAATGGTGCTCGTCACCGGACCCACGGGTTCGGGTAAGACCGTGTCGCTCTATACCTGCCTGAACATCCTCAACAAGCCGGGCGTAAATATTTCCACCGCCGAGGATCCGGCAGAAATTCAACTTGCCGGCGTCAACCAGGTGAACGTGAATGAAAAGGCCGGCCTGACTTTCGCCAACGCGCTCAAGTCGTTCTTGCGCCAAGACCCGGATGTCATCATGGTGGGCGAGATCCGTGACCTGGAAACGGCGGACATCGCGATCAAGGCGGCACAGACCGGACATATGGTCTTGTCCACCGTGCATACCAACGACGCGCCCAGTACTCTCATGCGTTTGCTCAACATGGGGGTGGCGCCATTTAACGTGGCCTCGTCTGTCATCTGCATTACCGCCCAGCGCCTGGCGCGCAAGCTCTGTTCCTGCAAGAGGCCGGTGGATCTGCCGGCGGAAGCCCTGCTCGGCGCGGGTTTCAGCGAGGCAGACCTGGACGGCTCCTGGCGGCCCTACGGTCCGGTCGGCTGCGAGCTTTGCCAAGACAGCGGCTACAAGGGGCGTACCGGGGTTTATCAGGTCATGCCAATCACCGACGAAATGACCCGTATCATTCTGAAAAACGGCACCTCGGTCGATATCGCCGACCAGGCCCGGCGCGAGGGCGTGATGGATCTGCGCCAAGCCGGCCTGCTCAAGGTCAAGGCAGGCATCACTTCCCTGGAGGAAGTTGAAGCCGTAACGAATATGTAGGAGAACAGAGCATGGCTACTGCTGTTGCCAAAGACGCAACCTTCCAGTGGGAGGGGATGGATAAGAAGGGCAAGAAGATCAAGGGCCAGATGCTTGCCGGGGGCGAGGCGCTTGTCACCGCCCAGTTGCGGCGCCAGGGCATTACGGTCACAAAGGTGCGCAAGCAAAGCGCGCTGTTCGCGGGTGCCAGGAAGATCACCGAAAAGGACATCGCGATATTTACCCGGCAGCTGGCGACCATGATGAAAGCCGGCGTTCCCCTGTTGCAGGCTTTCGACATTGTCGCCAAGGGCCATGCCAATCCGTCGATGCAGAGATTGCTGGCCGAGGTGAAAGCGGATATTGAAAAAGGCAGCAGCATGTATCAGGCGTTCAGCAAACAGCCAAAGTATTTCGACAGTCTGTTCTGCAACCTGGTGAATGCGGGCGAGCAGGCGGGTATCCTGGATAACGTGCTCGATCGGCTGGCGACCTACAAGGAAAAGATTCTTAAGCTCAAGGGCAAGATCAAGTCCGCGCTGTTTTATCCTGCGGCAGTGTTGGTGGTGGCCTTCGTCGTCACCGCCGTCATCATGCTTTTTGTTATTCCGGCGTTCAAGGAGCTGTTCAGCAGCTTTGGTGCGGATCTGCCGGCGCCCACGCTGTTGGTGATGGCGATTTCCGATTTCTTCGTCAAATGGTGGTGGGCCATTTTCGGCATCCTGATCGGCGGAATCATCGCATTGTTCAGGGCCTGGAAGCGATCAAAGCGAATCCAGGCATTTGTGGACAGATCGCTGCTGCGCTTGCCCATCTTCGGGGTGGTGATAGAAAAAGCTACCATTGCGCGCTGGACCCGGACCCTGTCTACCATGTTTGCGGCCGGCGTACCGCTGGTTGAAGCCTTGGAGTCCGTGGCCGGTGCGTCCGGCAACTATGTCTATGAAGAGGCGACCCATCGCATCAAGGGGGATGTGGCGACCGGTACAGCATTGACCACGGCCATGCAAAGCACAGGAAAGTTCCCCAACATGGTGATGCAGATGACTGCAATCGGTGAGGAATCCGGCTCGCTGGATTC
>DASQBT010000029.1:0-4013 GCA_035635075.1 Thiobacillaceae bacterium
ACGTTGGCGATGGAGGAGGCCTTCTGCCCGACCGCCACATAGATGCAATAAACGCCCTTGCCCTTCTGATTGATGATGGCATCGATCGCCACTGCGGTCTTGCCGGTTTGGCGGTCGCCGATGATCAGTTCGCGCTGGCCGCGGCCGATGGGCACCATCGAGTCGATCGACTTCAACCCGGTCTGCACCGGCTGGTTGACCGACTGGCGCGCAATCACGCCGGGGGCGATTTTCTCGATCGGGGAGGACAACTTTGCGGCGATAGGGCCCTTGCCGTCGATTGCCTGGCCCAGGGAGTTGACCACGCGGCCGAGCATTTCCATGCCGATCGGCACTTCCAAGATACGGCCGGTGCACTTGGCGGTGTCGCCCTCCTTGATGTGTTCGTAGTCGCCCAGCACCACGGCGCCGACCGAATCGCGCTCCAGGTTGAGGGCCACGCCGAAGGTATTGTCGGGCAACTCGATCATTTCACCCGCCATCACGTCGGACAGCCCATGAATGCGGACGATGCCGTCGGTCACGGACACGACGGTGCCCTGGGTGCGGAGTTCGGAACCGGATGCCAGGTTCTCGATCTTCGCTTTGATCAGTTCGCTGATTTCGCTTGGATTCAGTTGCATGCTTGTCTCCGACTGGGTCGGTCCCGTATGTATAAAAACTTATGCCTTAAGGCTGAAAGCCATCTTCTGCAGGCGGCCGCGCACTGAGCCATCCATCACCCGGTCGCCGATCGCCACCACCACGCCGCCGATTAGGGCAGGGTCGATACTGACGGACACGGCAACTTCGCGGCCATATTTGGTTTTCAGCGCAGCGGCCAACTCGCCCACCTGCGCGTCGCTCATGGCCAGGGCACTGGTGATGTGGGCTTCCAGCTTGCCCTCAGATTCTGCCTTGAGCGCCTCGAACTGGACTTCGATCTCGGCCAGTAGGGACAACCGGTGGTTCTTGGCCAGCAAGCTGATGAGGTTGGCGCCCTTATCGCCCAGGCTGTCGCCCAGTACCGATATCAGCAGGTCAGATACGCGGGCGGCGGGCACGTTGGGGTCGGAGATCAGCGCGCGCATCTGCGCATCGGCCACTACCTGGACGGCCGATCTCAAACGACCGGACCAGACTGTGAGCTCGCCGGCGTTCCGCGCCAGACGGAAAATCGCCTCGGCATAGGGTCGGGCCAGGGTGGACAGTTCGGCCATGGCTTACAGCTCGGCTTTCAGTTGCGCAAGCAGATCGGCGTGGGTCTGGGCGTTGACTTCACGGCGCAGGATTCTTTCCGCACCCGCCACCGCCAGATTAGCCACCTGCTCGCGCAGGGATTCGCGCGCCCGGTTCGCTTCCTGTTCGATTTCGGCCTTGGCCCCGGCCAATTGACGGTCGCCCTCAGACTTGGCCGCGATCTTGGCTTCTTCCACCATTTGCGCCGCGCGCTTTTCCGCCTGGGCGATGATTTCGGCCGCCTGGGTCTTGGCTTCGTGCAAATTCTCGGTGGCTTTCTTGCGCGCCAGTTCCAGGTCCAGCTTGGCACGTTCCGCTGCAGCCAGGCCGTCGGCAATGGTTTTCTTGCGCGTTTCCAGCGCATTCATGATGGGCGGCCAGATGTACTTCATGCAGAACCACACGAAAATGAGAAACGTGATGGACTGGCCGATCAGTGTTGCATTGATGTTCATTTGCTTACCTTGACGGAAGGAGCGCTCGATGGCGCTTCAAACTGCGCGCCGGCCCAACGCCAGCGACGGCAGCTATCACTTAGCCCGCTCCTCAATTAACCGGCAACGGCGAACAAGACGTACATGGCCAGGCCTACCGCGATCATGGGCACGGCGTCGACCAGACCCATGACGATGAAGAACTGGGTGCGCAGCATCGGAATCAGCTCGGGCTGCCGGGCGGCGCCTTCGAGAAAGCGGCCGCCGAGAATGCCGATGCCCACGGACGCGCCCAGCGCGCCCAGGCCCATCATCAGGGCGCCGGCAATGTACAGCAGAGCATGAGTCATATCCATTGAATTACTCCTTGAGTTTGTAGATTTAAGTTAACTAAACGTGCAATGCCAAAGCGATCTCAGTGGTGTTCCGCATGGGCCATGTCCAGGTACACGATGGTCAGGGTCATGAAAATGAACGCCTGCAGCGTGATGATCAAAATGTGGAACACCGCCCAGGCCCATTGCAGCACACCGCCAAACAGGCCGAGGACGATGCCGCCGCCAAACATCAGGGCGATCAGGATGAAGATCATCTCCCCTGCGTACATGTTGCCGAACAACCGCAGGGAAAGAGAAAGGGGCTTGGCAAGCAGCCCAACACCTTCAAGCAGCAGATTGACCGGGAACAGATACTTGGGAAACGGCTGGAACGCCAACTCCGCAAAGAAGCCTCCCGGCCCCTTCTTCTTCACGCTGTAGTACAGCACCAGGGCAAATACGGTGAGCGACATGCCGAAGGTGACATTGGGGTCGGTGGAAGGCACGATCTTGAGAAAAGGTATGCCGGCCCAACCGGCAGAATGGGGCAGCCAGTCCACCGGCATCAGGTCCATCAGGTTCATGAGGAATACCCACATGAAGATGGTCAGCGCGAGCGGCGCCACCAAGGCATTTCGATGGGAAAACGAGCCGCGCACCGAGCCATCAACGAATTCCACCACCCATTCGACGAAATTCTGCACTCCGCTTGGCACGCCGGAAGAGGCCTTCCTCGCAACCGAGCGGAACATGACGGTAAAGATCAGGGCCAGCACAATGCCGATCCCCAGACTGTCGATGTGCAGCGCCCAGAACCCCATGTCTTTGGCCTCTTCATGGGAGTGGGCCAATCCCCAGGTGCCATCGGCATGTTTGCCGAAAGTCAGATTCTGCAGGTGATGCTTGATATATTCGCCAGAGGTTTGGACTTCGCCTGACATGGTAATTTCTCTAGAAGGTTTTGACTGGACGGGATTCCGCCCAGACAAAACATCCCACGCATGTAGTTGATCCGTGCCGGATCAATAATCAGTAACATCGCCGCTGTTCAGGGCTTCCACGTTGCCAACAGCCACGCCGACTGAGCGGTGATAAAGCCCATCAATACGGCCAGCGGCACCGATCCGGAATGGACGAAGAGCGCACCAAGCAAGGCCGCCACCAGTACAAAACGTTCCAGGCCGGAGCGATAAAACTGCAGTAGATTTCGCTCTGCCCCCCAGCCAAAATGCCTTTCGCTTTGTTTTTCCCGCAGGATCAATACCAGCGTGCCCAGCATGGCGACCGCACCCCCGGCTGCTGCGGATACCGCGGCGGACCTTCCCCCCATTCCATAGGCCACCCCCCCTGCCACACTGCACAGTGCGATCTGCGAGGCCGCAACGCGGAAAGTAGGCCGAAACATTAGCCCGCAATCATACCCGAGTTAGAATCGCTGATGCAACCATAAGGCCGTCCCGCGGGCATGAATGGGGGGTCGAAACCAACGATCGATCCGGTGAAGTTAAACGAGAATCCAGCAGCACCTTGAATATCAATTCGCGCCTTCGAATAATGAATTTGAGGGGGACGCAAACTGCGCCACAGGCACTCTAGGCAAAGGCCGCGCAGCGGCAGTTTCATGGGGCAACCAATGGGAGCGACACGATGGATATCCAGCAGCGGCATGAGAAGCCTCGAGTGCGGTTTGAGGACACGAGTAGTGCCGGTTCATGTAATTGTCATGTGCGGACTCCCTGGCTGGGCTCCCTAGAACGGATTCTGTCCTGCCCAGCGCACGACCGCCAGTTCAAGCAAATCTAGCTGCGGCTCGACCGAGCGATACCAGTGCCGTCTCGCGTCGGGAGTCATGCAACTTGCGCCCGCGAGAAGTGCGCGCCTAGGCCAATGTGATTGGTCGAACAACGTTCTCCATAGCGACTGGAACCAGTGGCCCTGGTGTGCGCGGCCCATAGCGAGAATCAGGTTTCGGCGGCACGTCGGATCGCCTTCGGATGCATAAAGGGCAAAGAATCGTTGTCCCACTCGCGGGAATGAACGAAGA
>DASQBT010000030.1:0-11592 GCA_035635075.1 Thiobacillaceae bacterium
CAAGGAAAAGGTTATCAAGAACGTAGTCTGGCAGACTGTCAGACTCCACGACCGAGAATGGCGGGTTGTTTTAGCCTACAGGCCTTATGAATAATTTGCGTCGGCAGAGCTGCGCTGCTTAAGGGACCTGCAAATAAAAGGGGTTGATCTGCAAGAGCCTACGGGGCTTATCAGACGAGGTTTCCCAACATACCTCATTCACGCATTATCCTGCTGTTGAGCGCTGGCCTGTGCCTCCAATGAGTGGGGCTTCAGGGGCGGCCTCCGGGAAGGGCCTCAAGGGGGAAGGTTTCCCCCGCAATCTCCTCTGCAGGAGTTGGTCATCCGCGTATGGCTGTCCTCTATCGCAGCGAGTATCTCTGTCGGGGTGTTGCAGTCGAAACCTAACGTCGCTCCATAAGGCACGACCTGCCCTTCACTGACAAAGGCTTGCCCGCGACGCCCACATAAAACACGACGAGCTTGGCCGGGACGCTTCCGGTATTCCGCCCGTTGTGCGACCGGTTAAACACTTCGAAGAGCGCTTCGCCCGCTTTCAAGCGTTTCACCCGGCCGTTATCGAGCGTCAATTCGAGGGTTCCTTCAAGCATGTAGACGAAGTTGGGCACGAGGTGGCAGTGCCATCCCGTCTGCGCGCCCGGGGCGATTTCGACAAGCAGCGCTGTCACCTCGGCTGTCCCCCCCGGGTAGGCGATCGGCCTGCCGTCCCAGCTGGTGGTCCCCTTCGCGAGCGGCGTCACCCTTACGCCATTGGTGGCTTCGAGGGCCGCAGCATCAAGCCACACGACCAGCAGCAGCCACAACACCAGGCGACAATGACATTTCACCTTTTCACCCCGGCTTCCACTTGGCAATTTTGAGAGTTGTTCAGCGCTTCGCACAGATCCCCATGCCGGATCGCAGAAAACGCGGCCAGGTTATTTATCGGCGGCACGCCAGCAGCGTGACAAAAACGGGGAAGTGGGCAACTATTTCCTCAGCAGATCACCCAGGTCGGCATCTGGCAGGTAGCGCCGGTAGATCTTTTCGAACGTGCCGTCCCTTTTCAGGGCGTCCAGGGTCGACTGCCATGCCTGCACCACCTCGGCGGGTGTATCCCTTGAGATGGCGATGTAGAAGTAAGTCTGGCTCACGGTGAAAACGGGCTCCAGATCCTGCATAGCATACCCGGCTTGTCTCACGATCTCCGGGATCGTGATGTCCGTGAAAACCGAAAGCTGCGCCTCGCCATTCATGAGCTGCCTGACGTTCGAACTCGGGTCTGGGGAACTCAGCAGGTTCTTGAATCCCTCGCGCTTCAGGTCCTGCTCGGTGAACCAGTTTGTCGTCGTGGCGATGGCGGCAAGCTTCTTGGCATCCTCCAGACTGCTCAGCCTGATTCCTGAGCCTTTCTTCGCGTAGAGAATTGCGCTGTTCTTCCCGACCGGGCCGACCCACTGGAAAAGCTTCTCCCGCTCCGGCGTGCGCTCGGCGCTGAAAAGCACCACCTTCGGGTAGAGCAGCGCCATGTTGTAGGCGTTTTTCCATGAGGTCAGTCGAATGTTGTCTGGAATCCCCTGGCGCCTGGCGATTTCCCTGACCATGTCGGTCACAAATCCGGATGGTTTTCCATCCTGCTTGAAGGTCACAGGCGGGTATTCCTCAGTTACGAGCTGGAAGATACCGGGCGGAATTTCACCCGGGAGCCACTTGGCGTAGATCCTCGCAAACGTGCCGCCCCGTTTCATCGCATCCAGTGCATCCTGCCAACGGGCGACCAGTTTCGGTGAGGTTCCCTTGGAGAACGCGATGAAGATCAGATCGCTCGAGACGGTGAAGGCATTCTTCACGTCATCCGCTGATGCCCCGATTTTTTTCAGCGCAGCCGGCATTTCCGTGTTGCTGGACGCAACCAATTGCACATTCCCGTCCAGCAGCCGGCGCAAGCTTGCCTCTCTGTCCGGATAGCTTTCGGTATTGGTAAAGCCTTCTTCCTTGAGCATCTGCTCCGAATAGTATTTCGTTACGGTCGCGATCTTGCCGGCCTTCCTTGACTGATCCAGATTGGCTATCTCGATCCTCGATCCCCTCAGCGCGTAGAGATTGGTATCCTGGACCGCAAGCGGACCCACCCACTGAAAAAGGTCCTTTCGCTTTGAAGTCATAACCGTGGAGTAGAGCGCCGTGTTCGGCTGCTCCAAAAGCGCCTGGTAGCCTTCCGGCCAGGCGACTAACCGGATGTCTCCACCGGTACCGGTTCGTTTGACGAGCTCCCTGACAACTTCGGTGGCCAAGCCCGTTATTTCACCGTCCTTGCAGAAGTTGAGCGGCGGATTTTCTGCCGTCAGAATCCTTAAGTTAGCGGTTTCCGTGGCCGCTGCCAGAGCGCCGGCAGCGAATCCAAGCAGCAGCGGCAAGATCATCATGCGCAAGAAGGAACACGGTTTACTCATGACGTGCATCTCCATCTGACACACCTGTGGCTCTTTGAGCCGAGGCCGGGAAGATCCTCAGCCGTTGCAACGGACCCCCTCAGGAGTAAGTGGCTTCGTGCTCCTCGGGCATGCCGTCGGCTGCGCAGCGGGTGAAGGGCCTTGCATGCTGAAAACATTCTCTTTTCCGGTTCAAGCTCGCTCAGTTCGGAGCCCAGTTCCATAATTCCTCCCTAAAAGGCCCGCATCAGCCTCTCCGCGCTCTACGAAGTGGTCATTCATTCAAGCGGCTTCGGCCATTGGACGTCCCTTGTGCATGCTTGCAGGGAGAGCAGTGCGGACGGCTCGCCTGCAGGTGATTAGGCCGCTGCTCGCTGCGCCTGCCTCGTTCTTCGCGCCGCTCCTCGCATTGCGCTGAAGGAGTGACCAAGCGATCGTCCTATCAGCGCAGATGTGCCCGCTGTTCGGCAAACGGATTGAAAGCCTGTGCCATGCTTGCGCCGAACTTGCCCGCCAGGCGCGAAGCAATGTCTTCCTGAGGCGTGTAGTCGACGATGTCTTCGGCCTTGATGACTTCCCGCGCCACGTAGTCCGCGCTGCCGAATCCGTCGGCCAGGCCCAGCTTGATGCTTTCCGCGCCGCTCCAGATCAGGCCGCTAAACATGTCGGACGTCTCCTTCAGGCGTTTGCCGCGCCCTGCCCGGACCACGTTGATGAACTGCTGGTGAATTTCCTCCAACATCGTTTTGGCGTACTTCTCCTGGGACGGATCAACGGGCGAAAAGGGATCGAGAAAGCCCTTGTTTTTGCCGGCGGTAAGCAGGCGGCGCTCCACGCCGAGCTTGTCCATCGCCTTGGTGAACCCGAAGCCGTCCATCAGCACGCCGATAGAGCCGACGATGCTCGCCTTGTCGACGAAAATCTTGTCGGCCGCCGATGCCACGTAATAGCCGCCGGATGCGCAGATGTCGTCGACCACCGCGTAGAGTGGAACCTTGGGATACTTGGCGCGCAGGCGCTTGATTTCATCGTAGATCTGTCCGGCCTGCACCGGACTTCCGCCCGGACTGTTGATGCGCAGGATGACACCCTGGGTGTGCTTGTCCTCGAAGGCGTTCTGTAGTCCCTCCGTGATCTTGTCCGCGCTCTCGTCTTTGGGCGCGATCACCCCTTGCAAATCGACCAGGGCCGTATGCCTGCCGGTCAGGGCCTTTTCACCCTTGAACCAGCCGGCAGCAAGAAACAAGATGATGAACAGATAGAAGAAGGTCAGACTCTTGAAGAAGATCCCCCAGTGGCGGGCACGCTTCTGTTCCTTGAGGGCATCGGTCGCCAGTCTTTCCAGTACCTGGCGCTCCCAGGCTTGATCGGGTTCGCTCATCTAGCTCGTTCCTTCAAAAAGGTTGACACTCGCTCAGCGGGGACGGGCGAGGACGGGGGTGAGCGAGAACCCTTGGTCCAATTGCAGCGCTTCTCATTCCCCCACGCTCTCCCTCACTCTAACCCTCTCCAACTGCGGGAGGGGATAGATAAACCTGCTGGTTTTCTTCCACTACATCCAGCGATACCAGCCCGTTGCCGTTGCATCTGCCGGCTACACAATGGCCGGTTGCCGGGTCATACAGCGCGCCATGGGTCGAGCATATCAAATAGACACCATCGGCGTCGAAGAATGCGCCTTCGTGCCAGTCCAGTTCCACCCCCACGTGGCCGCACCGGTTCAGATAAGCGCGCGGCTTGCCTTGATAACGCACCACGAAGGCCGGGGTTTTGCGTCCTCCCCAGTCGACCTCGAAGCGCACCCCGCGGCCGCCATCCTCCAGTTCGGCGGAACTGCAAATCACCCGCGCATCATCAGCCACTGGCGCACCTCTCCAAACGAATGCAGCACGGCAACCGGGTCATGGGCCAGCAGGTCGTCATGCTCATGCGCGCCATACGCGACCGCCAGCCGGTCCACACCGGCATTCTGGGCCATCAGCATGTCATGGCTGGTGTCGCCGATGACGATAGCCTGTTCCGGTGCCACCAGGAGCTCATCCAGGATTTCCAGCACCATGGCCGGATGCGGCTTGGAATAAGTCTGGTCAGCGCAGCGGGTGGCGGAAAAGTAACCGCCCAAAGCATGATAGTCCAGCGCCCGCTGCAAACCGATCTGGCTCTTGCCGGTTGCCACCGCCAGCACATAGCCAGTCTGGCGCAGTTCCCGGATGCCCGCAGGTACGCCGTCGAACAGCGGGATCTCCGCATCGCGGCCCAGATAGTGGTGTCGGTAGCGTTCGGTAAGCCGCGGGTAATCGGGTTCCGGCAAATTCGGCAGCAGCGTTTGCAGGGCCTGTACCAGCCCCAGGCCGATGATCTGGCGGCACTCGCGGTCACTGGGCACGGCGATGCCCAGATCGGCGCAGGCCTTCTGGATGGACTCCACAATGTGGCCCGCGGAATCCATCAGGGTGCCGTCCCAATCGAAAATCAATAGCTCATACTTGCGAGGCATCTTTATCGAGCATGTCCACGAACTTCTGCAATTCCTGCGGCAGAGGCGCTTCAAAACGCAAGGGCTCGCCGCTCACCGGATGTTCGAAACTGAGCGAGGCTGCATGCAGGAACATGCGTTTCAGGCCCTGAGCCATCAATACCTTGTTGAGGGGAAAATTGCCATATTTATCGTCGCCGGCAATGGGGTGTTTCAGATACGCCAAGTGCACGCGGATCTGATGCGTCCGGCCGGTCTTGAGTTCCGCCTCCAGCAGGGCAAATCCGGGCCAGGTCTTGAGCCGATGAAAAATCGTGTGCGCGGCCTGTCCCCCTTCCTGCACTGTCACCCGGCGTTCGCCTTCGCCCGTCACGAATTTGTGCAGCGCCAGTCGCACATTGCGCGTTTCATCGCGCCAGCGGCCGGTCGCAAGCACCAGATAGCGCTTGTCTACGCGATGCTGGCGGAAGATATGATGCAATTGGGTCAGGGCGCGGCGCTTGAGCGCTACCACCAGCACGCCGGAGGTTTCCCGGTCCAGGCGGTGCGCCAGTTCCATGAAATGTTGCTCGGGGAACTCGAGGCGCAATTGTTCGATCACCCCGCGCGATATGCCGCTGCCACCGTGCACCGCCATGCCGGACGGCTTGTCGAGTACCAGCAAATCATCGTCGCGATAAAGTATCGCAGGCTTCAGCCGAGTCACGTCCCCGGGCAGCGTTCTTGGGCGCGGAGCCGCTTCGGCCTGACGCACCGGGGGGATGCGCACCTCATCCCCTTCGTCGAGGCGCTGGCTGGCCGCGGCACGGCCGCCGTTGACCCGCACCTCCCCACCGCGGACCAGCTTGTAGATGCGGCTCTTGGGCACGCCCTTCAACAGACTTAGCAAGAAATTGTCCAGCCGCTGGCCGACGTGCGCGTCATCGATTGTCAGCTTGCGCACTGACTCTTTTGGCGGATTGACAGACTTTTTGCCTAACTCTTTCATTTTTAATATACTGTGCCGACTTACGGCCTAGGCTGTAAGCGGAATTTCGACTGGTTTTTTTCGCTCGCCAGTCATTAGAGACTCTGAATACGCACTGCAATCTTAAAGTGGATATTCGGAGGTTATCAGCTGCCAGGCCCCATCCCTGCCTTTTTCATGGTCCCGATGCCGCCTTGCCGCGAGAAGCAGCGATGGTAATTGAAAAGACGTGTTGAGCATACGCGGCGCAACCGGATGAATACCGGCCGCGCCGGATGAATTGTACGGACCAGCGTGAACACCCCGCTGGTTCAGCATTCCCTCAGGATCAGGAACCCCGCTTCTAGTCATGCACTCCGTATTGCCACCCTACAAGCTGTCGGCACGGTCATAGCGGTATTCCCAGTCCCGTATGCCTGCGCGCGGGAGCAACTATGAAGCGCATGCTGTTCAATGCAACCCAGTCCGAGGAACTGCGGGTTGCCATCGTCGACGGACAAAAGCTCGTCGATCTCGACATCGAATCCTCCGCCAAGGAGCAACGCAAGAGCAACATCTACAAGGGCGTCATCACCCGGGTTGAACCCAGCCTGGAGGCGGCCTTTGTCGATTATGGCTGCGAACGCCACGGTTTCCTGCCGTTCAAGGAAATCGCCCGAACCTGCGTTAAGGGCTCCGGGCGCGTCGCCGACCTGGTCCGCGAAGGGCTGGAACTGATCGTCCAGGTGGAAAAGGATGAGCGCGGCAACAAGGGCGCCGCCCTTACCACCTATGTTTCTTTGGCCGGCCGTTACCTGGTGCTGATGCCCAACAATCCGCGCGGCGGCGGCGTATCGCGGCGCATCGAGGGCGAGGACCGCAACGAATTGCGCGATGCCATGGCCCAGCTGGAAGTGCCCGATGGCATGAGCCTGATCGGCCGCACCGCAGGCATCGGCCGCACCGCAGAAGAGCTGCAATGGGACCTGAGCTACCTGATGCAACTGTGGCAGGCGATCGAAGGCGCCGCCGGCAGCCAGAGCGGCGCGTTCCTGATCTACCAGGAAGGCTCCCTGGTCATCCGCGCGATTCGCGACTACTTCACCGCCGACATCGGCGAAATCCTCATTGACACGGAAGAAGTCTTCGAGCAGGCGCAGGGCTTCATGGCCCACGTGATGCCGACCAATGTCAACAAGATCAAGCTGTACCGGGATGACGTTCCCCTGTTCTCCCGCTTCCAGATCGAGCACCAGATCGAGTCCGCATTCGCACGCCAGGTGAACCTGCCATCCGGCGGCGCCATCGTGATTGACCATACCGAAGCCCTGGTATCGATCGACGTCAACTCGGCGCGCGCCACCAAGGGTGCGGACATCGAGGAAACCGCCTTCCGCACCAACCTCGAAGCGGCGGAAGAGATCGCGCGCCAAGCCCGCCTGCGCGACCTGGGTGGGCTGATCGTGATCGACTTCATCGACATGGAGTCGCAGAAGAACCAGCGCGACGTGGAAAACCGCCTGCGCGACGCCCTGCATCATGACCGGGCGCGGGTGCAGATGGGCAAGATCTCCCGCTTCGGCCTGCTGGAAATGTCGCGCCAGCGCCTCCAGCCGTCGTTGGGCGAGACCAGCCACGAGCCCTGTCCGCGTTGCGGCGGCACCGGCCACATCCGCGGCGAGGAATCCACCGCCCTGCACATCCTGCGCATCATTCAGGAAGAGGCAATGAAGGAAAACACCGGCGCGATTCACGCCCAGGTGCCGGTGGAAGTAGCCGCCTTCCTGCTCAACGAGAAGCGCCAGGACATCCATTCGCTGGAAGCCCGGCTCAAGGTGAATGTGGTGATTATTCCCAACATCCACCTGGTCACCCCCAATTATCTGGTCGAGCGCCTCAAGCACGAGGACCTCAACCGAGAAGGCGCTGTCGAGCCGAGCTACAAGATGATCACCGTACCCGAGGCTGAAACCTCCCCAGCGGCTCGCGAACAAAGGGCGCCTGCCCCCGAGGCGGTGGTCAAGGCCCTCACTCCGCCACAGCCTGCGCCGAAACCTGTGCCGCTTCCTGCAGCGCCTGCGGAAGAAGAAAGAGCCGGCTTGCTGGATCGCATCGTAGGCTGGTTCAAGAAGAGAAGCGAAGACAAGGAGGCCGTTGCCGTGGAAACCCCGCCCCCTGCCAGACCGCGGCGCGAAACCGCGCCGGTCCAGCGCGGACGGCGCGACCGCGGCGAGCGCCCGGAACGCGGCGAACGCCCGGAGCGGCCCGAGCGCAAGGCGCGCGAGCGTCGGGACGGTCAGGAAACCCCACGGGTGGAAGCTCGCCCCGAGCCGGCCGAGCGTCAGGCCCGCCCGCCCAGACCGCCGCGCGAACCGCGCGAAGCGCGCGAACCGCGTCCGCCGCGCAAGGAAGCCTCCCCCGAGCAGACAGAAAAATCCATGCGCAGGGAACGCCCGCAGCCGGCCGAATCCGCAGAAGCCGCACCGGGAGAGGCCCGCGAGGGAGGCCGTAGCCGGCGTGGTCGAGGCCGTCGCGAGCGCGGCGAAGGCCGCGAGAGCACGCAAGCGGCACTGCCCATAGCGGAGGTTGCTGCCGGTACCGGAGCCCCTCCGGCCCCGCCGGGGCCGGAAGCAGTGCCCATGGCTCCCGCGACCGAGAATCCGATCGAGGTTAAGCCGCAGGCAGCGCCCTCAATGCCGGCGGCTGCCGCGGCTGAGGTTGGGCGCCCGGAACCCTCCGCCACCACGCCCCAACGAGCGCATCGGCCCGGTGCGGTACCAGCCGAGGAGATCCTCAAGTCGCTGGCAATCAGCCACAATTTGAACCAGGTGGAAACCCAGACGGTGCCGGCAGCGCAAACCGGCGCCGTCGAGGAAGCCAGACCGCATCGGGCGCGTCGCCGAAAGCCTTCCACGGAAAGCGCTCCCATCCAACTGATGCAGGTTGAAACCAGTAATGCCCCGGCGCAAGCCAGCGGCGCAGCAGTCCAGATGGAAATTGCCGAAACGCAGGAGCGTCCTCATGGACCCGGCCGCCGCCGTCGCACAAGCGGCGCAGCAGCGCCCGCCGAGCCCCTGGTCCAAGTGGAGACTCAGGAGACCCCGCCGCAGCAGGCTTGAGCCCGCGCACAAACAAAAAGGGGCGCCGCGCGGGCCCCTTTCTTATTTGTGACTGCCTGCGCGGCCTTAACCGGTGTGGCGTTTGTGCCCAGCCAGGTCGTGCTGGATTTCCTTCAACAGCCCCTGGCCCGCGTCCTCCACCATCTTCAAGACCTCGCCAAAACCCTCCGCGCCGCCAAAGTAGGGATCGGGTACATCCAGGTTGGGATAGCGGCGGCTGTAGGCCAGCAGCAGACGGATCTTGTCATGGTAGCCGGACGAGGCGCGCCGTTTGAGATTGTTCAGATTGGCCGTGTCCATGGCCAGGATATAGTCAAATTGCATGAAATCCGGGTCCGCCACCTGACGCCCCCGCAAACCTGAAATATCGATGCCGCGATTGCGCAAAATGGACTGGGCACGCGAATCCGGCGCGTCGCCGACGTGATAGCTGTGAGTGCCCGCAGAATCGATCGATACCTGGTCTTCCAGCCCGGCTTCCTGGACAAGTTTGTGGAACACGCCCTGCGCCATGGGCGAACGACAGATATTACCCATGCAAACGAACAGCACCTTAACCATCTCTATCTATTTCCTGTTTTCCGGATCGCCATGGGTTGCCGTGCTTTGCTCGCCATGAGCTTCCTTCATCCCACGCAATGACAAACTGGGTTGCTTCGTCACTTCGTTCCTCGCGAAAACGGCCCATAAAACCAGCCTCTTTGCAATCACACCCAATGCCCATGCATTTCGCTTCAGAATCAGCCCTGGCGTGAATCATTGGCCTGCCCTATACCGAACAGCACTTCCTTAAGTTCCTTCAAATGGTCGCGAAGTTCCGCGGCTTTTTCAAATTCCAGGTTCCTGGCGGCTTCCAGCATTTCCCTTTCGACCCGCTTGATTTCCCGGTTGAGGTCCTTGTCGTTCATTACGTGGTAAGCCGCCAACGTCTGGGCGGCCTTGAGTTCCAGGCGGGCCTCATCGAGGTTAACGACATTTTCGATGATGTCCTTGATCCGCTTGCTCACCCCTATGGGCGTGATGCCATGCTGGGCATTGAATTCCAGCTGTTTTTGCCGCCGGCGTTCCGTTTCCCCCATGGCGTTCCTCATCGACTGGGTGATCGCGTCCGCGTACAGGATCGCCGTTCCGTGCAGGTGACGCGCCGCCCGGCCTATGGTCTGGATCAGCGAGCGGGTGGAGCGCAGGAAGCCTTCCTTGTCGGCGTCCAATATCGCCACCAACGAGACTTCGGGAATATCCAGGCCCTCGCGCAGCAGGTTGATGCCTACCAGCACGTCGAACACCCCCAGGCGCAGATCGCGGATGATTTCCACGCGCTCGACGGTATCGATGTCGGAGTGCAGGTAGCGCACCTTCACCCCATGTTCCGCCAGATAATCGGTCAGGTCCTCGGCCATGCGCTTGGTCAGCGTCGTGACCAGCACCCGCTCGCCGACCGCCAGCCGCTTGCGGCATTCCGACAGCAGATCATCCACCTGGGTCGAAACCGGGCGCACTTCCACCATCGGATCCACCAGCCCGGTGGGCCGCACCAGCTGCTCAACCACCTGGCCCTGATGCTGCGCTTCGTAGTCCGCCGGGGTGGCGGAGACAAACAAGGTCTGGGGCATGAGGCCCTCGAATTCCTCGAACTTGAGCGGCCGGTTGTCCATCGCCGAAGGCAGGCGGAAGCCGTATTCCACCAGGTTCTGCTTGCGCGCGCGGTCGCCGTTGTACATGCCGCCAATCTGCGGAATGGTGACATGTGACTCGTCGATGATCAGCAACGATTCCGGCGGCAAATAATCCATCAGCGTCGGCGGTGGCTCGCCTGCCTTGCGCCCCGACAGGTGGCGCGAATAGTTTTCGATGCCCTTGCAAAAACCCAGCTCATTGAGCATTTCCAGGTCGAACCGGGTGCGCTGTTCGAGGCGCTGCGCCTCCACCAGCTTGTTGTTCGCGTAATAGAATTCCAGCCGCTCGTGCAACTCGGCCTTGATCTTCTCGATTGCCGTGAGCGTAGTCTCGCGCGGCGTGACGTAATGGCTGGAGGGAAACACCGTATAGCGCGGCACCTTGCTCTGCAGCCGGCCGGTGAGCGGATCAAACACCGTGAGGGCTTCTACTTCGTCGTCGAACAACTCGATGCGCAGCGCAGTCTCCGCGTTTTCCGCCGGGAACACATCGATCACGTCGCCGCGCACGCGGAAGGTGCCGCGGTGGAAGTCGTAGTCGTTGCGCTCG
The DNA here is from genome assembly GCA_035635075.1 of Thiobacillaceae bacterium. GTDB lineage: Bacteria > Pseudomonadota > Gammaproteobacteria > Burkholderiales > Thiobacillaceae > DASQBT01. Next base: position 11,179 of record DASQBT010000030.1, read on the forward strand.
TACTGCATGGTGGCCAACCTTCCCAGCACTTCGCGCTGGCCCATCTTCTCGCCCTGGCGCAGGTGCAGGATCATGCTGTGGTACTCGACCGGGTCGCCGATGCCGTAGATGCAGGAGACCGTGGCTACGATCACGGTATCGCGCCGTTCCAGCAGGGCTTTGGTGGCGGACAGGCGCATCTGCTCGATGTGCTCGTTGATGCTGGAATCCTTTTCGATGAAAAGGTCACGGCTCGGCACGTAGGCTTCGGGCTGGTAGTAGTCGTAGTAGGAGACGAAGTACTCGACCGCGTTTTCCGGAAAGAACTCGCGGAACTCGGAGTAGAGCTGCGCCGCGAGCGTCTTGTTCGGCGCGAGCACCAGCGTGGGGCAGCCGGCCTGCGCGATGACGTTCGCCATCGTGTAGGTCTTGCCC
>DASQBT010000031.1:0-48863 GCA_035635075.1 Thiobacillaceae bacterium
TGCACTATGCGCCTAATTGTCCGCTTATGCAATCAAAAAACACACATCCGACAAAACGGCATCAGGGCCACCTAATGCGGAAGAGATTTCTTTTGATTCGATTTGCGCCAATCGCCAATGTCATCAAGAATAGGTTCAAGCACACAAGAATGGCTAGGAGCAACTGATGGCAGGCCAACCTGAAATAAACAACATGGCATTGTTTTGTGATTTCGAGAATATCGCGCTGGGCGTGCGCGATGCAAGATATGCGCAGTTCGACATTAAGAAGGTGCTGGAACGTTTGCTGCTCAAGGGCAGCATCGTGGTGAAGAAAGCCTATTGCGATTGGGAACGCTATAAGGAATTCAAGGCCACCATGCACGAAGCGTCTTTCGAGCTAATTGAGATTCCGCATGTTCGGCAGTCCGGTAAGAACTCCGCAGACATTCGCATGGTAGTTGATGCGCTTGACCTCTGTTATACAAAATCGCACGTGGATGCCTTCGTCATCATCAGCGGCGATTCGGACTTCTCCCCACTGGTGTCCAAGCTGCGCGAGAACAACAAGCGCGTGATAGGCATAGGCGTGAAAAACTCGACTTCGGACCTGCTCAGCGCCAATTGCGACGAGTTTATTTTCTATGATGACCTAGTGCGCGAACAGGAAGCCAAACTGAAGCGCAACCAAAAAAAGGCCCCGGCGAAGGCGGCCGCGGGCAGCAAGAGGCCCGCGACACCCAAGGGTGAGGACGACAAACGCCAGGAAGCGCTCGATTTCATCGTAGAGACGGTGGAAGCGCTGATTGCAGAACGTGGCTCAGATGAAAAGATCTGGGGTTCCCTGGTCAAGACCACCATGCAAAGGCGCAAGCCAGGCTTCACCGAGTCCTTCTACGGTTTCCGCTCATTCAAGGACTTGGTGGAGGATGCCCAAAAACGCGGACTGCTGAACGTGTTTCGCGACGAGAAATCAGGCCAATACACCATACGTCTGCCGGAAACAGAGGAATAGCGGCGTCCTGCTTGCTCGGATTGACCTTGCGGTGATGCCGGACGGGCTCCACATCCTCTTCACACTTCGACCACCGGCACGCGCGGTGCAAGCGCACAAAGCAGTTCATAGCTGATGGTGCCTGCCGCCCGTGCCACGTCTTCGACCGGCAGGCCCTCGCCCCACAGTGTCACAGGGCTGCCCACCCCGGCTTCCGGCAGGCCTGACAGTTCCACGTACAACATGTCCATCGACACCCGTCCAAGCGTGCGGGTCGCCCGGCCACAGACGAGAACCGGCGTTCCCGAGGGGGCGTGACGCGGATAACCATCAGCATAGCCGCACGCGACAATGCCAATTTTGGTGGATTTATCCGCATGCCAGGTCAGGCCATAACCGAGCCCTGCTCCTGCCGTCAGATTTTGCACGGCAATGATTTCAGATCGCAGTGTCATTGCCGGCTTGAGCCCCAGTCCAGTAGCGCTGACATCAGCAAAGGGCGAAGCGCCGTACAGCATGATTCCGGGCCTGACCCAGTCCCTTGCCACCTCCGGGTAGCGAAGTAGAGCGGCAGAATTGGCCAATGACAGCGGCAGACCTGTGGTGGCCGCCTTTCGCAGAAATGGCTCGGCTTGCCAGTTCACGCCCCGAGCCTCATCTGCGGTGGCGAAGTGGGTCATGAGTGTGAGAGTGCGTATCTTCTCGCATGCGCGAACCTGGTCAAGCACAGCATCAAACCGGTCCAAGGGAAAACCCAGGCGGTTCATGCCGCTGTTGAACTTGATGAAAACGTCGAGCGGCGGCCCGATCTTCTGGCGCCTCAGCAGGTCCAGTTGTTCAGCATCGTGGATTGTCGGGGTCAATTGCAGCCTGGCGATGGCATCCAGTTCGGCCGCCTGGAAAAATCCTTCCAGTAACAGGATGGGCTTCTCCACCCCCATCTGCCGCAGGTTGGCGGCCTCGTCGATCGAGAGCACGGCGTAGGCATCGCCGGCTGCCAGAGCCCGCAGGGCGCGGGTCAGGCCATGGCCATATGCGTTCGCCTTGACCACCGCCATGAGCCTTGCCTGACCGGCATGTTGGCGAGCAACCCACAGGTTATGGGCCAGTGCACCAAGCGATATTGTCGCGACGAGCGGTCGCACGTCAGGACGAGGTCCCCGCCGCAAAACTCTCGAACTTGGTGTATTCGCCAAGGAAGGTGAGGCGCACCATGCCAATCGGGCCGTTGCGCTGTTTGCCGATGATGATCTCGGCGGTACCCTTGTCCTGGCTTTCCGGGTTGTACACTTCGTCGCGGTAGATGAACAGAATCACATCAGCGTCCTGTTCGATGGCGCCGGACTCGCGCAGGTCGGACATCACCGGCCGCTTGTTGGGTCGCTGCTCCAGGGCACGGTTGAGCTGGGACAAGGCAATAACCGGCACATTCAACTCCTTCGCCAGCGCCTTGAGCGAGCGGGAGATCTCCGAGATTTCAGTGGCCCGATTTTCACCGCTGCCAACCGACGACATGAGCTGCAGGTAGTCGACCACGATCAGGCCCAGCTTGCCGCATTCACGCGCCAGTCTGCGGGCACGCGCGCGCAACTCTAAAGGATTGAGGGCCGGGGTTTCGTCTATGAACACCGGGGCTTCATTGAGCTTGCCCATGGCATAAGTCAGGCGCGGCCAGTCATCGTCACCCAGGCGGCCCGTTCTGAGCTTGTGCTGATCGAGTCTGCCGACCGAACCAATCATCCGCATCACCAGTTGGGTGCTGGCCATTTCCATGGAAAACACAGCAACCGGCAGACCGGTTTCCACCGCAATGTTCTCTGCAATATTGAGGGAAAAAGCGGTTTTGCCCATCGACGGGCGCCCTGCCACGATAATGAGGTCGCCGGGCTGCAGGCCTGAGGTCTTGGCGTCCAGATCTCTGAAGCCGGTGGGCACCCCGGTGATATCATCAGGATTGTCGCGGCTGTATAACTCGTCCACCCGCTCCATCACCTCCTTCAACAGGGGCTTGATGGGGCTGAAGCCGGCTCCGCCCCGATTGCCCGCCTCGGCAATTTCAAACACCCGTGCCTCGGCCTCATCCAACAGTTGCGATGCGCTCTTGCCGCTAGGAGCGTAAGCGGAGTCAGCGATTTGCGTGGCGGTTTCCACCAGTTTGCGCATCACCGCCCGTTCCCGCACGATTTCAGCATAACGGCGAATATTTGCGGCCGACGGCGTGTTGCTCGCCAAGCTCGCCAGATAAGGAAGCCCACCCGCACTTTCCAGTTCGCCATGGGATTGCAGCGCCTCGGCCACCGTTACCACATCGGCCGGCTTGTTGTCGTTGACCAGGCGGACAATCGCACGCAGAATCTGGCGGTGATCCTGGCGATACAAATCCAGTTCGTTGACCAGGTCCGCGACCTTGTCCCAAGCCTGGTTGTCGAGCAGCAAGCCGCCGAGTACGGCCTGCTCGGCCTCTACCGAGTGGGGCGGGACGCGCAACTGGGCAAGCTGGTGATCAGTCAGCCCGGCCGCAGCCGAAAGGGAATGTACGCTAGCCATGACCGGATTCTATGCCTGCCGGTTTCCGGAACAAAGGGACAAGCTTGTGGACAAGCGCGGAATAAGGGCGGGAAAGTGCGGAATAAAAAAAGGCGTGAACACTCACGCCTTTTTTCCTTGATAACGGACGGCACTCAGGCGGATTCACCCAGCACCGAGACCTTGATGTTGGCCAATACGTCGGCGTGCAAGGACAGCACCACGTCGTAATCGCCTATCATCTTGAACGGGCCTGCGGGCAGCCGCACTTCCGCCTTGCTGACCTCGAAGCCTTGCGCTACCAGTGCTTCAGCGATATCCGCGTTGCCGACGGAACCGAACAGACGTCCGTCCACACCGGCTTTCTGGCTGATCTGAACCAGCAGCCCCTCGAGTTGCTCGGCACGCGCCCGGGCAGCGCCAAGCTTGTCAGCCTGGTGTCTTTCCAGTTCGGCACGCTGGGTTTCGAATGCTTCGACATTGGACTTGGTCGCGCGCTTGGCGTGGCCACCGGGAATGAGAAAGTTGCGCGCGAAGCCATCTTTGACTTTCACCACATCGCCCAGATTTCCCAGGTTGACCACCTTTTCCATCAGTATTACTTGCATGGCGGCCTCCCCTCAGTGCAGATCTGTATAGGGCAGCAGCGCGAGATAGCGGGCGCGTTTGATCGCCGCTGAAAGCTGCCGCTGGTAATGCGACTTGGTCCCGGTAATTCGCGCGGGAATGATCTTGCCATTCTCGCTGATGAAGTCCTTCAGGATGTCGACATCCTTGTAATCGACTTCCTTGATGCCGTCTGCGGTAAAGCGGCAGAATTTGCGGCGCTTGAACAGGCCCCGGTTGCCCGGGCCTTTGTTCTTGGTATTGTCGCGAGTCTTTTTGCCCATAGGACGAGGCATGGTGCTACTCCTTTTCGAATTCGGTAATCCAGATCATTGCAAATCCGGAGCTCAGGCCGCGGGCCGTTCTGCTTCGGCCTTGGCCTCGCCTTCCAGCAGCGAACGGGATTTTTCTTCCTTCATCATGGGCGAAGGCGTGGCCACCGCATCATCGCGTTTGGTCGTGAGGTGACGCAGAACGGCGTCATTGAACTTGAAGCCATGCTCGAGTTCGTCGAGCGTGGCCTGGTCACACTCGATATTCATCAGCACATAATGGGCCTTATGCAACTTCTGGATCGGGTACGCCAACTGGCGTCTACCCCAGTCTTCCAGGCGATGAATCCTGCCGCCATGGCTGGTAATATTGGCCTGGTAGCGTTCGATCATGGCAGGCACCTGCTCGCTTTGATCGGGGTGAACGATAAACACAATTTCGTAATGACGCATGGGGTACTCCTTGTGGTTAAAGCCCCCCGCCATGCGAGTGCGGTGGAGCAAGGGAACTGCAAATAATACTCAAAAATCAGCTCATTAGCAAGGCTGGCTGGCCGCCAAGCCTGGATGGGCAGAGAACACGAGTCAGAGCTTGAGGCGGCACAAGTGCGCTGGCTCGCCGACTGCGCTGCCCTGCCAGTCTGCTCCACCATCGTTGAAGCATTCCTCTAGTTGAGAATACCCTTTAGCAGGTCCTTCAAGTCCGGCTTTTCCTTCTTGACGGGCTGCTCGGGTTGAGTAACCGCGGGCTGTGCTGCGGGCGCAGGGGCTGGCTGGTTCTTGATATTTAACACCTGGCCATCAGGGCCCAGCTTCAAACCTTCCACCAGCAGCGTGATCTCGATCTCGTTGCCGAGCAAGCCGCCGCCGCTGCTGTCCAGATATTTGGTAATGCCATAGTCGCTGCGATTGAGGCTGAACTTGCCCTCGAAGGCGGCGCGCTGATTGCCCCAGGGATCTGGCGCGAAGCCCAGAATCTTGTATGAGATCTCGACGCCGCGAGTGGCCCCATGCAAAGTTAACTGGCCGGTCATCACACCCGTATCCTTGCCGGTGGATCTGAAACCGGTGCTGACAAAGCGCATGGTGGGATAGCGGTTTCCGTCGAGGAAATCGCCGGTCAGCACATGAATGTCACGTTCCCTGTGGCCCGAATTCAGCGAGAAGACGTTGATGGTGACATCCGCGGAACCGGCGTTGGGATTGGCCGGATCCAGCATCAAGGTACCCTTGATGTCGTTGAAGGTTCCGGTCGTGCGACCCACGATATGGCGGATGTTCCAGTTGGCGAAGCTATGAGCATCATCGATCTTGTAGGTCTCTGGAGCAGCCCAGACGGCAAGGGAAAATACGGCCAGCGCGCAACCTGTTAGCAATCGTTTCATGTTTGTTCCTTTCGGTAATGAAGACTCTTTAAATGGCAATTGGCGCGGATGATGAGCGACAACGCGCCCTCACACATTCAAGCAAGAGAATGTGAATTTAGCATGCCCAGACAGAGCCGGCACAAAAAACCGGCCCGCAGGCCGGTGTGTTAAGTGCCAAGTTTGATCAGTGAAGCAAGGGGACGATCAGCAGGGCCACGATGTTGATGATCTTGATCAGCGGGTTGACCGCGGGGCCGGCGGTATCCTTATAGGGATCGCCCACCGTGTCGCCGGTCACCGCGGCCTTGTGCGCTTCACTGCCCTTGCCGCCGTAATTGCCCTCTTCGATGTACTTCTTGGCATTGTCCCAGGCACCGCCGCCGGTGGTCATGGAAATAGCGACAAAGATGCCGGTAACGATGGTGCCCAGCAGCACGCCGCCCAGCGCCTTGGGTCCCAGGATCAGCCCGACCAGAACTGGAACCAGCACTGGCAGCAGCGAGGGGATCATCATTTCCTTGATCGCAGCCTTGGTCAGCATGTCCACACAGACGCCGTATTCGGGCTTGCCGGTGCCTTCCATGATGCCCTTGATCTCGCGGAACTGGCGGCGTACCTCCACCACCACCGAACCGGCCGCACGCCCCACTGCTTCCATGCCCATGGCGCCAAACAGGTAGGGCACCATGCCTCCGATGAACAGGCCGATGATGACCATGTGGTCGGACAGGTCGAAGGCTGTGGTTACGCCCAGCTTGGCCTCCAGCGCATGGGTGTAGTCGGCAAACAGCACCAGCGCGGCCAAGCCAGCGGAGCCGATGGCATAGCCCTTGGTCACTGCCTTGGTGGTATTGCCCACCGCATCGAGCGGGTCGGTAATGTTGCGAATCTCGGCCGGCAGCTCGGCCATTTCAGCAATGCCGCCGGCGTTGTCGGTGATCGGGCCGTAAGCATCCAGGGCCACGATGATGCCGGTCATGGACAACATGGCAGTTGCGGCAATGGCGATGCCGTACAGCCCGCCCAGCGCATGAGCCCCCCAGATCGCCAGGCAGACGGCGATGACCGGCGCGGCAGTTGCCTTCATCGATACGCCCAGTCCGGCGATGATGTTGGTCCCGTGTCCCGTGGTGGAAGCCTGGGCAATATGGCGCACCGGCGCGTATTCGGTGGCCGTGTAATACTCGGTGATCACCACCATGGCGGCAGTCAGGGCCAGGCCGATCAGGGATGCGAAGAACAGGTTCATGCTGGACACCATCGCGCCAGCCACCATGATGCCTTCGCCAAACATCTGCGTCGTTACCACGTAGAAGGCCGGAATCGCCAGTACGCCCGCTACTATCAGGCCGCGATACAGGGCGTTCATGATCTTTCCCCCCTCGCGCGCCTTGACGAAGAAGGTGCCGACAATCGATGCGATGATGGACACGCCGCCCAACACCAAGGGGAAGACCACAGCGTTAGCCGCGTTCTCGCCCGTCACCATCAGCCCACCCAGCAACATGGTGGCGATAATGGTCACCGCATACGTCTCGAACAGGTCCGCAGCCATGCCGGCGCAGTCGCCGACGTTGTCGCCCACGTTGTCCGCAATAACGGCGGGGTTGCGCGGGTCATCCTCGGGGATGCCTGCTTCAACCTTGCCCACCAGATCGGCGCCCACATCCGCACCCTTGGTGAATATGCCGCCGCCCAAACGAGCGAAGATGGAGATCAACGAGCCGCCAAACCCCAGACCGACCAATGCGTGAACCGCATCGGAGGAACTGACACCAGTAGCCATCAGCACCGCGTAGTAACCTGCCACGCCGAGCAGGCCCAAGCCTACGACCAGCATGCCGGTAATGGCGCCACCTTTGAACGCGATATTGAGCGCGGCATTCAAGCCATGGTAGGCAGCCTGCGCGGTACGCACGTTGGAGCGCACCGAAACGTTCATTCCGATGAAACCTGCTGCACCCGAAAGGATGGCGCCGATAGCGAAGCCGATGGCGGTAGGCAGATTGAGAAAAATGGCGATGACCGCGAACAACACCACTCCGACGATGCCTATGGTCGTGTACTGGCGCTTGAGATAGGCCTGCGCGCCCTCCTGAACCGCGGCGGATATCGCCTGCATGCGTTCACTGCCGGCTGGCTGGGCCAATATCCAGCGGCTTGAAATGATTCCGTAAAGAATGGCCACACCTGCGCACAATAAGGCCAGGATGATTGCGCTACTCATCGGACTACCCCTTTCTTCCCCAGTATGAAAAACCGCGACGAAACGACCCCATCCCGTCGTTTCTACCTTTCCCGTCCAATCGCCAGCCCGCCTTCGAAGCGGGTGCCCGGCGCAAAACCAAAGATCTGTTGCAGGTTAAGCTCGACAATCAATTGATCGACCGCCGTCTGACCATGCTCCTTCTGCACTTCTGACAGAATCAGCTTGGCAGAATTGGCGTTGTAGAATCCACCAAAATCCGCTTGAACCTTGAGTAGCTGTCTTGCCCGATCAAGCGTCATTGTGTGGCGCCAGGAAGGGACCGGTGGCAAAGGGATGAACGGCTTTGCCGCGCAATAATGTCTGGGTGCGGCCGTAGTCCGCGCCTCCCCTTATCCCTGAATCCCGATGCCTGATTGCTGCTTCCGCTTCCCGCATTACGGTCAAACCTCGAACGCCGGCAGCTTCTTGGCTACGGCCACATTCTTGAGCCGGACATACTGTGGCAGGCCATCCTTGTACGGGGGATAGTCCTCGCCTTTCATCAGCGGCGCCAAGTACGTGCGGCATTTTTCCGTAATGCCGAAACCGTCCTTGGTGATGAAATCCGCGGGCATCATCTTTTCCACGTTGGCCACCTTGGCCAGCGGCGCCATGCCTACGTTCCATTTGTAGGGCTTGCTGGAAATTCGATCAACCGTAGGCATGACCGAGTTGTGGCCCTTGAGGGCGAATTCCACGGCGGCCTTGCCCATGGCGTACGCCTGTTCCACGTCAGTCTTGGAAGCAATATGGCGCGCCGCGCGTTGCAGGTAGTCTGCGACGGCCCAGTGGTACTTCAAGTCCAGGCCGCGCTTGATGATGCCGGCCACGACCGGCGCCACGCCGCCCAGTTGGGCATGGCCGAAGGCGTCCTTCAGACCCTGGTCGGCGAGAAACTTGCCATCCGGGCCCATGACCCCTTCCGACACCACTACCGTGCAATAACCGAATTTCTTTACCTTTTCATCCACCGTCGCCAGGAACTTTTTTTCGTCAAAGGTCACTTCCGGAAACAGGATCACGATCGGAATTTCGGTGTCCCTGGTGGAAGCCATGCCGCCGGCCGCCGCAATCCAGCCTGCGTGTCGGCCCATTACTTCGAGGATGAAGACCTTGGTGGAGGTCTTGGCCATGGACGCCACATCGAACGAGGCTTCGCGGGTTGACACCGCAATGTACTTGGCGACCGAACCGAAGCCGGGGCAGCAGTCGGTGATCGGTAGATCGTTGTCCACGGTCTTGGGCACGTGAATCGCCTGAACCGGGTAGCCCATCGTCTCCGAAAGTTGCGAAATCTTGAAGCATGTGTCGGCAGAGTCGCCACCACCGTTGTAGAAGAAGTAGCCGATGTCATGCGCCTTGAACACTTCGATCAGGCGTTCGTACTCGCGCTTGTTCGCTTCCAGGCTTTTCAGCTTGTAACGACAGGAGCCGAACGCGCCGGAGGGGGTATAGCGCAACGCCTTGATGGCGGCGGCGGTATCCTTGCCGGTGTCGATCAGGTCTTCGGTCAGCGCGCCGATGATTCCGTTGCGTCCCGCATAAACCTTGCCGATTTTGTCCTTGTGCTTGCGCGCGGTTTCGATCACGCCGCAGGCAGATGCATTGATTACGGCCGTCACCCCGCCGGACTGAGCATAGAACGCATTCTTTTTTGGGGCGGCTTTCTTGGTCGCCATCATCTTCTCCTTTTGCTTCAAAAAAATACGCCAGGCTAAACCTGGCGCTAAATCTATTTCTTGTCCTCGGTCAGGCCCTCACGCTTAAGTTCCACGTCCACCTGGAGTTTCAGCATGGTCACCACGCAGTCCACCAGATCGTCGTATTCTTCCCGATCGGTGGTGTAGCGGTCCCGAACCCTGTAGAAGAACATGGGGCGGAAGCGCGAATGGCCGGTCTTGGAGATGCAGAATTTGCAATGGCCCGATTCCCAGTAGAGTCCGGAGCAATCGGTAAGCTCGCGGTCATCCGGATAGATGCGAATCTCAGTTTCTACCTCCAGCAGTTCAGGCGTCTGGTCCTGCCAGCGCTCCTTGAGGGTTTCAGCCACCACCCATTTCTCGCTGTCCGTGAATTCAGGCGCATGCTTGGGCACACTCAGGCTCCCAACTCCTTGAATATGGCATCGCGGATTTGATCCACTTTGCCTACGCCGGGAATCTTCAAGTACTTGGGCGCGCCAGCTTCGCCACGCGCAGCCCACTCGCCGTAATACTTCACCAACGGCTCGGTCTGGGCATGGTAGACATCGAGCCGCTTCTTGACCGTTTCTTCCTTGTCGTCGTCGCGCTGGATCAGGTCCTCGCCTGTCACATCGTCCTTGCCCGCGACCTTTGGCGGATTGAACACCACGTGGTAGGTGCGGCCGGACGCAACATGCACACGGCGCCCGGACATGCGCTTAATGATCTCATGGTCGGCAACATCGATCTCGACCACATAGTCGATCGGCACACCGGCTGCCTTCATTGCTTCTGCCTGAGGAATGGTGCGCGGGAAGCCATCAAACAGATAGCCGTTCTTGCAGTCTTCCTGGGTCAGGCGATCCTTCACCATGCCAATGATGATGTCGTCCGACACCAAGCCGCCGGCATCCATGATGGCTTTGGCCTTCGCGCCCAGCGCGGTGCCGGCCTTGACATGGGCCCGCAGCATGTCGCCCGTGGAAATCTGGGGAATGCCGAACTTTTCTTTGATGTAATTGGCTTGAGTGCCTTTGCCGGCTCCGGGCCCCCCCAACAGAATCAGGCGCATGTGCTTCTCCTTGTGCTTATTGCAGTACCAATAAGCCGGATAGGGTAGGGCATACGCCGAGACTGGCGAAGTTAATTTTTTTTATTGGAAGATAAAGGCTTATCAAACAGTGGTGAGAATCGCTCTGACGCGCTCGAGGTCTTCGGCGGTATCGACCCCGGGGCTGGGAATTTCTGCAGACACGGCCACGGCAATACGGTACCCATACCATAGGGCACGCAGCTGCTCCAGCATTTCCAGGTGCTCCAGCGGAGCCGGTGCAAGATCGGCGTAAGCGCGCAAGAAACCGGCGCGATACGCATACAGCCCGATGTGCCGCAAGGCGACCATAGACTCGGGCAATCCTCGTTGAAGCGCAAACGCATCGCGCGGCCAGGGTATGGGAGCACGGCTAAAATACAGTGCATAGCCTTGGGCATCCGTCACCACCTTGACCGCATTGGGATTGCGAAAACCCTCTTCGTCATGGATGGGATGGGCAAGCGTGGCGATTGCCGCGTCCGGCTTGAGCGTCAGCTCCAGCGCGCAGTCGCGGATCAGCCTGGGCGAAATGAGCGGCTCATCGCCTTGCACATTGACGACGATCTCATCATCGCCCCAACCCAGAATTTCCACCACCTCGGTAAGTCTATCAGTGCCAGATGGATGATCTGCCGAGGTCATGAGTGCGGTATAGCCATGGGCCTCCACGGCCGCGCGCACCCGTTCGTCATCCGTCGCCACCAGGACCGATTGAGCGCCTGCCTGCAACGCCCGCTCAACCACATGCACCACCATGGGCCTGCCCGCAATATCCGCCAGGGGTTTGCCCGGCAATCGGCTGGAAGCATAGCGGGCTGGAACGACAGCCTGAAACCGCATCTCAGCGGACTTCCTCCTGCGGCGACAGGGCACGGGCTTCTTCTGGCAGCATAACGGGAATGTCATCCCGAATCGGATAGGCCAGGCGGCAAGGAGAACAAATCAATTCCCTGGTTTCCTTGCGATATACCAGGGCACCCTTGCATACCGGGCAGACGAGAATGTCGAGCAGTCTTTTATCCATGGGATAGGCCTGTTCAAGAAGTTTCGGGCGCGGCAGCCATATAGCCCTCGGCAATTGGGGCCGCCTTGTTGCGATAGAGTGCGATGTCCGCCACGGATAAGAGCGTCGGCAGGTCAAGTCCGTCCCTGGGCGCCAGACTGCAGCCAAGACTAACACTAACCGGCAAACCATTGGCCTGGGCCCAGAGTTGCATTCGACGTTGCACCCTGTTCTTGACCACCTGAACTTCATTTTCGCCGCCCGGAAATATCGCGACAAATTCATCGCCACCCCAGCGCCCAACCACTTCGGTCTCGGCAGAATCTTTGAGAATCTGGGCAAATTCCATCAGCACCCGGTCTCCGGCTGCATGGCCAAATTGGTCATTGATCTGCTTGAAGGAATCGAGATCGGCAAACATCACGACCAGCTTGTTGCCATCGCCCGGTCTTAACGTCTTCGCCAACGCTGCAGTCAGGCCGTGTCGATTAAGCAGGCCCGTCAGATTGTCGCAGCGACTTCGATACTCAAGCATGCGGTATTGCAGACTTATGCGCCGAAGTAGAACGTAGGCATAAACATTGATAACCACCCAGAACACACCGAAGAACACGTCAGCCGCCGTTACCTCAAAGCCAGCCAACCGGTAACGCACACCGAAGGAAAGCGCCATCCCCAGCATGGCCAGTCCCAGGGCCTCGGCAAAGGGCCGCATCCCATAGCGCATGCCGTTGCCCAATATCACCATGAGATAGGCCATGGCCGAGGGCGGAACCGGATAGGGATCATGAATTACGCTGATCGTGACGAGAGCTATATCCAACAGCATGGCGATGCGCATCAGGCGCAAGGACATGCCTTGCATCGCCCGCACAAACAGCAGGCTGATCAGCGCGAGATAACCTCCGTAGAGGATAAGTATTACGTCCACGCTCACCAAGACAGGTCGGATGTTGTTGTTGGCGGTAAAAAACAGGACGCCCAACACAAAGAACAGATAGCGGGTAAAAAACTGGGTCACTACCTCCTTGCGCTGAGGCAGCCACAGGTCTTCAGGCTGAGGGCCACTCCAGTTGATGCGCTCTCCCCCATGTCTACGTTCCTGACCGGTTGCCCCAATTGCGTAGACCTGTTCATCCATTTCACATTCCTTTGTTGCCGGTTGATTGCTTAAGGTTGTGACACTCGAGCGTGTGCAAGCATCTCTGCGGTCCCCCTGGACAATCAATCGTCTCGGCCAGCCACGCAATCAAATCCGGCCCCGGGAGGGCTTCCCATTCCAGCACCCACCAGTCCGGCTTTGCGAATTTCCGACATTTTACTGCGTCCTTCTCAGTCATGAGCAATAGACCCTCTCGCTCGAGTTCAGTGGCGGAATAGGCATGGTGATCGGGAAAGGTGCGGGTCTGAAAGTCCAGGCCAAAGTTCTCCAGCGCATTGAAGAAGCTTTCTGGCCGGGCAATTCCTGCAAGCGCGGTCAGCCTCTGACTGAATGCGTGCTGCGGATCCAGGCGCTCCTTCGCATCGATCAGACGGTAGAGTTTTCCGGGGCCGTGATGGACTTCCATGATGCGTGGATGACGGACGCTGAAACGTCGGGGCGCGCCCGGTCTGCGCGTGATGATCACTGCATCCGCGCTCTGCAGGCGGCGCGCTGGTTCCCGCAATGGTCCGGCAGGCAATAACAGGCCGTTGCCCAAGCCGTATGATCCATCGACCACCACCAGCTCAATGTCTCGGCCCAGGCGATAATGCTGCAGACCGTCGTCCGCCAGTATTACGTCGATACCGGGGCTGTGCGCCAACAACAGCCGCCCTGCCGCCACGCGATCGTGGCCTACTGCCACCGGCGCACCGGTTTTCCATGCGATCAGCACCGGCTCGTCCCCCGCACCGGTCGGATCGCTTTGTCCGGTAACGAGTTGCGGAGTCGTGTGCGTCCCGCCGTATCCCCGGCTTACCACGCCGGGCCGGAACCCGAGCTGTTGCAGCGCCTTGACCAAGGCCATGATAAGCGGCGTCTTGCCTGTGCCACCCGAGGTGATATTCCCCACCACCACCACCGGCACCCCGAGCCGATAGGATCGCAAGCAGTGACGCTTGTACAGCCAGCGTCGAACGCTGACCGCCAGCCAGAACAGACCGGCGAGTGGCGAGAGAAGCAAACTGACGGGATTCAAGCTGCGCCAGTGGCGCATAGGTTATTCGTCGGACTGGGTGGCGAAGGTTACCCTGACCAGTCCTTGCTGACGCGCCGCTTCCATTACATGGATCACGGCTTGGTGTGGCGTTTGTGCATCCGCGCTGATGACCACAATGGGCTCGGTCAAGCCGACCGCCGACTGTTTCAAGGCTTCCACCAGCGACGGAACCGAGGCATTGGTCAGCACCTTGTCGCCGATCTGGTAATGCCCCTTGGCGTCTATGGTGACGTTGATTTGATTGGGGCGCTGCGGGCTTTGCTCGCCAGCCGCCGAAGGCAGATTGATTTTCAACTCGGCGTAGCGCGCATAGGTGGTCGTCACCATGAGGAAAATAATGATGACCAGAAACAGGTCGATGAGCGGAATCAAATTGATTTCCGGGTCTTCCACCCTGCGTTCATTCTGAAAGTTCATGTCCTATCACCATGAACGATCTCCACCAGCTTGATAGCCTGCTGCTCCATTTCCACCACAAAATCATGAACCCGGGCCCGGAAGTAGCGATAGAAAATCATCGACGGGATCGCCACGATCAAGCCCAGGGCGGTGTTATAAAGCGCAACGGATATGCCGTGGGCCAATTGCGCCGGGTTACTGCCGGTGGGATCCTGGGAACCGAAAATTTCGATCATGCCGATGACGGTGCCAAACAGTCCCAGCAACGGCGCGACCGTCGCGATCGTACCCAGAGCGACCAGAAACCGCTCCAGATCATGGGAAACCAATCGCCCGGCTTCCTCGATGGACTCCTTCATCACTTCTTTCGGAGCTCTCACATTACGCAAGCCTGCTGCGAACACCTGACCGAGGGAAGAGTCTGCGGCCAGTTTGTTCAGAGATTCTACGGTCACCCCTTTGTTGCGAAACTCTGTGACCACCTCGGCCAACAATCCGCCGGGGGTCACCTCGCTTGCGCGTAACGAGTAAAATCGCTCAATAATGATGGCCACAGCCAGGATGGATGCCAGAACCAAAGGCCAGATTGGCCAGCCGGCGGCCTCAATAAGAGCTAACACACGGAGTCTCCCAGGAACGAAAAAAACAGTCCGACTTTATCCTGCACTGATGGCTTCGGCAAGGGTAAAGCCGCGAGAGAAAGAGGAAGTGAACGTTTTTGACCTCGCCTGGATAGTTCTCCACAAATGCTGTGGATAAATTTGTTGGCAGTTTATTCCTGACCCGCCCAATAGAGAGCGCAGCAAGGACTTCCTTGCTGATGCCTAATCCGAGGGCATAGGGCAGTTTCTTTAATATTCAATAGGTTATATAATTAATTCCTTGTCAAGATCTTTTTCACAAAACCTACACGTGACGATCCTATGACGGTGGATGACTATCCCGCTCTTGAATCGGGCGATGGCGCTTCGCGTCCTCCTATCCTCACGGTGGCCGAACTCAACCGGATGGCCCGTCGCCTGTTGGAATCCAATTTGCCCTTGTTGTGGGTGCAGGGCGAAATCTCCAATTTCATCCAGGCGAGCTCCGGTCATTGGTATTTTTCGCTCAAGGATGATTCGGCCCAAATACGTTGTACTCTTTTCCGGCACAAGAATCAGTTTGTCGACTGGGCGCCTGAGAACGGCCAACAAGTCGAGATTCGCGGGCTTCCGACGCTGTACGAGCCACGCGGCGACTTTCAACTCAACGTAGAACTCATGCGGCGCGGCGGATTGGGTGCGCTCTATGAAGCGTTCGAAAAACTCAAGGCTAAACTGGCAAAGGAGGGTTTGCTTGACCCAGCCCTGAAAAAACCCCTGCCCTCATTTCCAAGTACCGTGGGCATTGTCACCTCGCCCCATGCCGCCGCGCTGAAGGACGTACTCACCACTCTGCGCCGCCGTATGCCTGGCATGCGAGTGATCCTGTATCCTACTCCCGTGCAGGGCAAGAGTGCCGGAGAACAGATTGCCCAGGCTCTCCTCCTGGCTTCAGCACGCAATGAATGTGAAGTGCTGATCGTCTGCCGGGGTGGCGGCAGCATCGAAGACTTGTGGTGTTTCAACGACGAAGCCGTCGCCCGTGCGATGGTTGCATGTACCATCCCGGTGGTCACAGGCATCGGTCATGAGACGGATTTCACGTTGGCTGATTTTGTTGCGGATCTGCGTGCGCCCACACCGACCGCTGCAGCCGAGATTGCCAGCCCCAATCAGACCGACTTGATGCACAAAATGGGACTGATTGCCGACCACATTAAGCGTTTCGGCAGGCATCAACAGCAAACCCATGCCCAGCGCCTGGACAGCCTGGCACGCAGACTCAAACATCCGGGAGAAGACCTGGCGGCCCAACGCCTACACGTGGGACAGATCGCAAGGCGCTTGCGTAATCATTTTCAAACGGTGCTCGAGCGCCGGCGCTGGCAACAGCGCGAATTTGTATCGCAGCTGAAGCATCGGCTTCCCGCGATTCCTGTCGCAATGAAGAATCTGCAGTGGCAGGCAACCGTGCTGCGTGCGCACTTCGACCACGCTGTTCGGGAGCGGGAACTGCATTTGAGCCGATTGCGTAGCCATCTCCAGCATCTGAATCCCCAGGCTGTGCTGGAACGGGGTTACAGCATCACCCGAAACACCCGCGGGCAAATCATCCGCACCAGCAGTGGTTTAGAGCCGGGTGAGGCGCTGCACTTGAGTTTCGCCAAAGGAACCGCCGATGTGCGGGTGGAAAGCGCCGACTAGGGCCATAGCCGGCATCAGGAACCTTTTGAGTCCAGAGCTTGGTCGACCCAACTTTTCACCCTGGTGCCGAGGTTGTCAGCTAGGCAATCCGCTGTGGCCAGCCGCATGCCACGCAGCCAGGTAAGTTGCCGCTTCGCCAGCTGGCGCGTTGCGTATATGCTGCGGTTGCGCATCTCCTGGGCATCATAGGCGCCTTCCAGATATTCCCATACCTGCCGATAGCCTACGCAGCGCATGGATGGGAGCCCTGGCGTCAAGGCATATTTCCTGCGCAAGCCTGATACTTCGTCTACCAGGCCGGCCCCCAACATAGCGTCAAATCGGGCCTCGATGCGTTGATGAAGCCTGGATCGATCAGAAGGAATCAGCTCGAGGGCATGGAACCGATACGGCGCGATCGACTCGCGCTGGTCGCGCCAGAAACTGCTCATCGGCCGGCCCCTGACACGCATGACCTCCAGGGCGCGTTGTATGCGCTGGGCATCTGTTGGCTTGATACGCGCTGCCGCTCGTGGATCACATTCAACCAGCTCTGCGTGCAGCGCGGGCCAGCCTCGCTGCGCAGCTTCTGCGTCGATCTGCGCCCTGAGAGCGTCATCCGCTTGCGGCAGGTCATCGAGTCCCTCTACCAAGGCCTTGTAATAAAGCATGGTGCCGCCGACCAGTAGCGGCGTATTGCCGCGCATTTCCACTTGCCGTATTACCTGCAGGGCATCCGTTCGGAACTGGGCAGCGGAATAACGCTGGGTAGGATCGATAAGGTTGATCAGGTGATGCGGTGCCAGCGCGAGCGCTGCCGCGTCAGGTTTGGCCGTGCCGATATCCATGTCGCGGTAGACAAGTGCCGAGTCCATACTGATGATTTCAATCAGATGGGATTTGGCCAACTCCATAGCCACGCCGGTCTTGCCACTGGCTGTCGGGCCCAACAGTACCAAGACCGGCTGTTCCACAGAACTGCTTGCCAACGCGAAGCCAGTGCTGTCCGCCCGGCCCGCTATTCCTTGGTTTCGAGTATGCTGGCCTTTACTTCCACTTTGTTCTGAGCTTTAGCCAGCGCCAAATAGGCCTCCGTATCAGCCCGCGCAAGTGCCTGCCGCAAGCCCCCTTCCAAAGCAGTACGCATGGCCGGATCGACAGCCGAAGGCTCGGATACACGGCTGATGCGGACCAGGCGATAACTTCCGTCAGGCCTCTTCACGCCGGTGTAAGCCGGCAGCTTGACGGCATTGACGCGGAAAATGTCGGCCAGACTCTGGGCGTCGAATGGACCGGGCTGCTGGCGGCTGATCATCTGGAAAGACGACCAGGCCAACCTTGGCTCCTCTCCACGATTCAACTTCTCCAGTTCTGCCACGCCTTGCTGCTCAGCCAGCTGGGCGCTCTTCTCCGCGATCAACTTGGCTCGAATCGTTGAGCCAACGCTCGCCAGAGGGTGGAGCGTGGCAGGCCGATACTCGATTACCCGCGCCGCTACCAGCGCACCTTTGGCGGTTTCGATCGCTTCAGTATTCTGCTTATTCTTGACGCTGTCGGAAGAAAAAATGGCGTCCAACAGTTTTGCTTCATCCAGAGGCGCAGGTCCTCCCTTCCGGGTGATCCAATCCGAAGTCTGAATCGGCAGTTTGTAGGCGTCGGCCGCCGGTTTCAGTGTAGTGGATTGGTCATACACCAGGTTGCTGAAATTCTCCGCAGCCTTGGCAAACAGTTTTTGCCCCTGCTGGCTGCGCAATTCGGCCACAATCGAGTCGCGCACGCTGGCCAGAGGAGCGACCTTGGCGGGCGTAATCCCATCCAGGCGAATGATGTGATAGCCGTAATCAGTTTCTACCGGGCCGCGCAGTTCCCCCACTTTCATGCTAAACACCGCATCATCAAACGGCTTCACCATGACTCCGCGCGGGAAGCTTCCCAGGCTGCCGCCGTGAGCCGCGGAACCGGGATCCTGCGACTCGCGTTTGGCCAGCTCCGCAAAACTAGCAGGATTCTTCCGAATTTCAACCAGCAGTGATTCTGCTTTTGCCTTGGCTTTCTGTCGGGCAGTTGTGTCCCCTTTGCCCGCGGCGATCAGGATATGGCTGGCAGCCCTCTGCTCAGGCTCGCCGAACTTGGCTTGATTAGCCTGGTAATAATTCTGAATGTCCTGGTCCGAGGGTTGAACAGCGCTTGCGAGCGCTTCCTTTGAAAGGATAACATATTCCACCCGCGCGGCTTCCGGATCGGTGAAATCAGCCTTGCGGGCGTTATAGTAGGCTTCAAGATCACTTTCTGAAACCTGGACCTGGGCAGCAAATTGTGCCGCTGCGATATCGGCCCAGGAAACTTCGCGCTGCTGGGATACAAGGTGCGCCAGCCGATCGGCAGTAGCACTCGGCACTACAACCCCATTGACCAACGGCGATTGTAAGGCGCGCAGCAAAATCTCCTGGCGAATTTCATTTTCGAAGCCTATCGGTGTAAGGCCCCTTTGTCTGAGTGCTGACTCATAGCGTTCGCGTGAGAACTGGCCGTCTTCCAGAAACAACGGAATCTGCTGAATAATGGCTGCCACCTGTTGGTCAGGCGCCACCAGCTTGGCGTCAGCAGCCGTCAACAAGAGCGCTTTGCGATCCACCAGACTGTTTAATACCGACTCGCGAAACTCCTTGCTTTGGGTAATGGCCGGATCGTAATTGGCGCCCTGTGATTGGCGCAGGCTGTCGACCCGATTTTGCAGGGCCTGGTTGAATTCCTGCCGATAAACCTTCGCCTTGCCCACTTCCGCGACAACGTCCCCACTACCGCCCCTGTTGAAATAGGATTCGATGCCCCAAAGCGCGAAAGGCACGGTGATCAGCGCCAGGATAAGCTTCGCAATCCAACCCTGGGCACGATCGCGGATGGCTTCTAACATGCAGTTATCCTCACAACTTGAAATGTCCGGGAACCGTATAAAACGGCTGAGACGTGAATCTTGCCACGAAAAAGGGGCTCACATTTGTGAGCCCCGACATTGGCGGAGTGGACGGGACTCGAACCCGCGACCCCCGGCGTGACAGGCCGGTATTCTAACCAACTGAACTACCACTCCCTTCTGGCTGTGAACGACCCCTTACCTGCGCAAAGCCAGTTTCAGCTGGTGGGTGCTGACGGGATCGAACCGCCGACATTCGCCTTGTAAGGGCGGCGCTCTACCAGCTGAGCTAAGCACCCTGCGGTTAGTTTACTGCGTCCTTCAGTCCCTTGCCAGCGCGGAACTTGGGAACTTTGGCCGCCTTGATCTTAATCGCGCCGCCGGTACGAGGATTGCGGCCAGTACGTGCCGCGCGTTTGCCCACATAGAAGGTGCCGAAACCCACCAAAGTTACCATGTCGCCTTTCTTCAGGGCTTTCTTCACCGCATCGACAGCAGAGTCGAGGGCACGACCAGCGGCAGCTTTGGAAATGTCTGCCGAGTCGGCAATCGCATCAATCAGTTCAGATTTGTTCACGTGTTGTCCCCTTCCATTCGAGAGTTTGGCCACAGGAAGCTCCTGTGGCAGGCTTTATAACGTCCCGCAAATCCTAGTGTCAAGCGGTTTTCAGGCGGATTGACAGTTGCCCGAAATTGCGACGCATAAATATTTCTTCAGGTATTTCGCGCGCCGAAAAAGATGGCTATAACTATCTGTTCTAATTGGCCATTGACACTGTTTCTTTTCCGCGCGCGACGAATCAGGAATGAGCAACGCGACCGCTTTCTTCTAGATTTCGCAGCGCTGAAAATAAAAAATCCCGCCGTGCGACGGGATTTTACTGCATTGCCGCAGGCCAGCTGCCTGCCGCTCAGTGCTTGATCGCCAAGCTCGAACCCGCTTCATCAGTTTTCGCTGGAGGCGCCTCGGGCTCGATGCTTTCAGCCAACGGCTCGGGCTGCCGCTCGAGCGCCGTGACCAATACCTGATCGATCCACTTGACCGGATGAATATCCAGCTTGTTCTTGATATTGTCCGGAATCTCCACCAAGTCCTTCACATTTTCTTCAGGTATCAGAACCATCTTGATCCCACCGCGATGAGCCGCCAGAAGTTTTTCCTTCAATCCTCCGATCGGTAGCACCTCGCCCCGCAAAGTGATCTCGCCCGTCATGGCGACATCGCAACGAACCGGAATCCCGGTAAGCACCGATACGACAGCGGTACAGATGGCTGTGCCTGCACTCGGGCCATCCTTGGGAGTCGCGCCCTCTGGCATATGAATGTGGAGGTCGCGCTTCTCATAGAAGTCCTGCGGAATACCCAGCGCCTTGGAACGCGACCTGACTACCGACATGGCCGCTTGGATCGACTCCTGCATCACCTCGCCCAGTTTGCCTGTGGTGGTCATCTTGCCCTTGCCCGGCAGCGTAACAGCCTCGATGGTGAGCAGTTCGCCCCCCACTTCAGTCCAGGCGAGTCCGGTAACTTGCCCAACCTGGTTATGCTTCTCGGCGATTCCATAACTGAAGCGACGCACGCCGAGGAATTTGTCCAGATTGCGCGACGTGACGGAAATCTTCCCTTTCGGCGTCTTCAGCAGCAGAGCTTTCACCGCCTTGCGGCACATCTTGGAAATTTCCCGCTCCAGGGCACGCACGCCGGCTTCCCGGGTGTAGTAGCGCACCACGTCACGCAAGGCAGATTCGGCAATGTGAATTTCGGTGTCCTTGAGTCCGTTAGCCTTCATTTGTTTGGGCACCAGATATCGGACCGCAATGTTGATCTTCTCGTCCTCTGTATAGCCGGAAAGGCGGATCACCTCCATGCGGTCCAGTAGCGCTGGCGGCAGGTTCATGGTGTTGGCCGTGGCCACGAACATGACGTCCGAAAGATCGTACTCCACCTCGATATAGTGATCCTGGAATGTGTGGTTCTGCTCCGGGTCCAAGACCTCAAGCAGCGCAGAGGAAGGATCTCCTCGGAAGTCCTGCCCCATCTTATCCACTTCGTCGAGCAGGAACAGCGGGTTCTTCACCCCAACCTTGGTCAGGCTTTGCAGAATCTTCCCCGGCATCGAACCGATGTAGGTGCGGCGGTGACCGCGTATCTCCGCCTCGTCCCTCACCCCGCCCAAGGCCATGCGCACGAACTTGCGATTCGTGGCCCTGGCAACCGACTGGCCAAGTGACGTCTTGCCGACACCGGGTGGACCAACCAGACACAGGATCGGTGCCTTGACCTTGTCCACCCTCTGTTGCACAGCGAGGTATTCAAGGATCCGCTCCTTGACCTTCTCCAGGCCATAATGGTCTTCATCAAGTATCCGCTCCGCTTTTGTCAGATCCTTGCTGATCTTGGTCCTTTTCTTCCACGGCAGCCCGACCATCGTCTCGATATAGCTGCGCACTACCGTCGCTTCGGCAGACATGGGAGACATCATGCGCAATTTCTTCAATTCGCCCATGGCCTTAGCCAGAGCTTCCTTGCTCATGCCTGCATCATGGACCCGCTTTTCCAGCTCTTCCAACTCGGCACCTTCTTCCAGGTCGCCAAGTTCTTTCTGGATAGCCTTTACCTGTTCGTTCAGGTAATACTCACGCTGGCTCTTTTCCATCTGGCGCTTGACCCGGCCACGGATACGCTTTTCAACCTGGAGGATATCGATTTCCGCCTCCAGCAGTCCCATCAAATGTTCCAGGCGCTTGGCCACGGAAATCATTTCAAGGATTTCCTGCTTTTGTTCAAGCTTCAGGGGCAGATGGGCAACTATGGTATCGGCCAGTCGGCCGCCTTCATCGATGCCGGAAAGCGAAGTCAGAATCTCGGGCGGAATTTTCTTGTTAAGTTTGACGTACTGATCAAACTGGGCTAACAGGGCACGCCGCATGGCTTCGACTTCGGTGTCATCCTTGCCATCCAGCGGAATAAGCTCGGCGCGACCGCTAAGATGCGTGTCTTCCTCCACGACATCGAGCAGCTTGGCCCGTTGATTACCCTCGACCAGAACCTTGACCGTGCCATCCGGCAGCTTGAGCATTTGCAGTACGGTGGCCACACTGCCGGTCTCATACAGATCATCCGGGCTCGGCTCATCCTGGGCAGCCGATTTCTGCGCAACCAACAGAATATTCTTGCCGGTCTCCATGGACGTTTCCAGCGCCTTGATGGACTTGGGACGCCCCACGAACAATGGAATCACCATGTGGGGGAACACCACGACATCGCGCAAGGGCAGCAGCGGGAGCTGGACAGGTTCGCCTGACTGGGGAATGCTCACAATTATCAACCTTTGAGTTTGGTCCCCATTCACTGACAGGGACCCTGAAAAATCCGCACAAACTAGGTGCGGGCGAACCCTGACAATTCAAGGGGCTCGGTTTAGAGCCCCCGTCATCAGACTAGGTTCCGGCAGCAACTGCCTGATCGGAGTAAATAAGGAGCGGCTGGCCCTCGCTATTGATGACCGATTCGTCCACGACAACCTTGGATACGTTCTTCATCGACGGCAGATCGAACATGGTATCGAGCAGTGCGTGTTCAATGATGGAACGCAAGCCGCGCGCCCCGGTACGCCGGTCAAGCGCCCGCTTGGCAATCGCGCCCAGGGCGGTTTCGCGGAACTCCAGGTCCACCCCCTCCATCTTGAACAGCTTGGCAAACTGCTTGGTGAGCGCGTTCTTGGGCTCGGTCAGAATCTGCATCAAGGCCGTTTCATCAAGTTCATCCAGCACCGCAACCACAGGCAGGCGGCCGACAAACTCTGGGATCAATCCAAATTTGATCAGGTCTTCGGGCTCGACGGTATGCAGCATCTCCATGTCCCGCTTCTTATCGTCGACGCTTTTCACTTTGGCGCCAAAGCCGATGCCGCCTTTTTCCGAGCGGTTGCGAATTACCCGTTCCAGGCCGGAAAACGCCCCGCCGCAAATGAACAGGATATTGCTGGTATCAACCTGCACGAACTCCTGGTTAGGGTGCTTGCGGCCGCCCTGGGGCGGGACCGAGGCCACCGTACCTTCGATCAGTTTGAGCAGCGCCTGCTGGACGCCCTCCCCGGAAACATCGCGGGTGATCGAGGGGTTGTCGGACTTGCGGGAAATCTTGTCGATTTCATCTATGTAGACAATGCCGTGCTTGGCCTTGTCCACATCGTAATCGCATTTTTGCAGCAGCTTCTGGATAATGTTCTCGACGTCCTCGCCCACGTAGCCCGCTTCGGTAAGGGTGGTTGCATCGGCAATGACGAAGGGCACATTGAGCAACCGCGCCAGGGTCTGGGCAAGCAGGGTCTTGCCCGAGCCAGTTGGCCCGATCAGCAGGATATTGGACTTGGCCAGTTCCACGTCGTCCTTGCTGTTGCTGCGGATCCGCTTGTAATGGTTATATACCGCGACTGACAGGGCTTTTTTTGCCTGATTCTGGCCAATGACGTATTGCTCCAGAATATCGCGGATTTCGCGCGGGGTGGGCAAGTCGTTGCCGGTTTTTACACTCTGGCTTTGCTGGATTTCTTCACGGATGATGTCATTGCAGAGCTCCACGCATTCATCACAGATGAACACTGACGGCCCGGCTATCAGTTTGCGGACTTCATGCTGGCTCTTGCCGCAAAACGAGCAATAGAGGAGTTTTTCCCCGGAGCCTTTATCCGACATCGTCGTCTCCTTAATTTACAGCCGCTTCTTCGCGGCTGGTCAACACCTTGTCCACCAAGCCGTAATTCACTGCTTCCTGGCCGCCCATGAAATTGTCCCGGTCGGTATCCCGGTCGATGGTTTCCAGGGACTGGCCAGTATGCTTGGCAAGCATTTCATTCAAGCGGCCCTTCAGGTAGAGGATTTCCTTGGCATGGATTTCGATGTCCGAAGCCTGTCCCTGAAAGCCGCCCAGGGGTTGATGGATCATCACCCTGGAATTCGGCAGGCAATAGCGCTTGCCCTTGGTGCCCGCGGTCAGCAGAAATGCCCCCATGCTTGCTGCCTGGCCGATGCAGAGGGTGCTGATGTCCGGCTTGATGAATTGCATGGTGTCGTAGATGGCCAAACCGGCGGATACCGACCCGCCTGGCGAATTGATGTAGAAGTGAACGTCCTTGTCCGGGTTCTCGGATTCCAAAAACAGCAGTTGGGCGACCACGAGATTGGCCACGGCATCATTGACAGGTCCGACGAGAAAGATCACGCGCTCCCGCAGCAAACGCGAGTAGATATCGTAGGCACGCTCGCCCCGCCCGCTTTGCTCGATAACCATCGGTACCAGCCCCAATCCCTGGGGCTCGAAGTACTTTGTCATGCTTTGCCACGTCCCATCAAGTCATCAAAACTGGTCGGCAGATCTTCCACCTTAGCCTGTGTTAAGGCCCATGCTACCACATTCTCTTCCAGGGCCAGGGTTTCCACTTCCTGCAGGCGCTCCGGGTTTTCGAAATACCAATTCACCACCTGGTCCGGCTCCTCGTAACTCTGCGCCGACTCTTCCACCAGCGCCCGGACCTGCTCAGGTTTGCTTGACAGACCCTGGGCCTTCACTATCTCAGCAAGAATGATGCCCAAACGTACCCGGCGACCGGCCTGTTCACTAAACATATCGGACGGAACCGACAGCGCTTTAAGCCCGCGCGCTGCCGCATCCTTCTGCGCCTGCTGTAATAGCCGCTCGGCTTCCATCGCCACCAGCGACTTGGGAACCTGGACTTCCGTGTTTTCGGAAAGCAACTTCATCACCTGCTCCTTAACCTGGATTTGCACCCGGCGCTTCACTTCCCGTTCCAGATTTGCCCTGATTTCTTCCCTTAGCTTGGTCACATCGCCATCAGCAACCCCCATGGCCCTGGCAAAGTCGGCATTGACTTCCGGCAGCTTGGGCTCGGCGACCTCATGTAGGGTTACGTCAAAATGAACCTGTTTGCCCGCCAGATGCGCTGCGCCATAATCCACTGGGAAGTCCATGTCGAAACCCTTGCTTTGCCCAGCGGCAAGGCCGGTCAGATTGGCTTCAAAATCCTTGAGGAAATGGCCTTCTCCCAGAATCGTAATATAGCCTTTGCCTTCGCCGCCCTCAAAGGGCTGGCCGTCCAGGATCCCAGCGAAATCAAACCTGACTCGATCATCAATCTGCGCCGGGCGCTCGACCAAGTGGAATTCGCGGCGCTGCTTGCGCAATACGTCCAGGGTTTTATCCACATCCGCCTCGGTCAGGCTGATTTTCGGCCGTCTTATGGTGCCACTGCTTAGGTCGCCGATTTTCACTTCCGGATAGACTTCAAACAGGGCGGAAAACCGCACTTCCTGACCTTCGCCGCCGTCCTTGCCCTCAAAGCGTGGGTAACCGGCAACCCGCAGATTGTGTTCCTGCACGGCGGCATTGAAGCCGGCTTGGAGGGAAGCGCTCAAAACTTCCTGGCGCACCCCCGCCCCATGCTGGCGAGCCACCATGCTCATCGGCGCCTTGCCGGGACGAAAGCCGTCCAGCTTGAGGTTACGGGCCAGTTGTTTGAGGCGCGCCTGCACCTCCACCTCCAGCGCGGCGACGGGTACGGAAATGTCGAGTCGCCGCTCGATTGGGCCAAGCACTTCAAGATTCGATTGCATCATGGGTTATCCCGCAGGTCTGAAAAACTATTAATAAACTGGTGCGAAAGGGGGGACTCGAACCCCCACGCCGCAAGGCGCTGGAACCTAAATCCAGTGCGTCTACCAATTCCGCCACTTTCGCTGTTTAGCGCCTAAACTGAAACGAGAAGTGTAATATAATCAAAGCCCTGCCGCCAGCTTGGCCTTGGTTATCAAGTCCAACCCACTCTTTTCCCAAGCATTTTTTCCCGTGTCGATCGGCCACTACGAAAATTTCCCGGTAGCCTCGTTGGCGTTGCCGCGTCGCCTGCGCCGCCCGGTCAGAGCCATTTACACCTTCGCCCGAAGTGCGGACGACTTGGCCGACGAAGGCGGTGCAAGCCCCGAAGCCCGGTTGCAGTCACTGGATGCCTACCGGCGAGAACTTGACGCCATCGCTGTCGCTCAGTCACCTCGCCTGGACCTGTTCAAGAACCTGTCCCAGGTTATTCTCGAGTGGAAGCTGCCCCTCGAACCTTTTTATGATTTGCTGGATGCCTTCAGTGAGGATGTGGTGAAATCCCGCTATGCCAACTTTGGTGAGGTCATGAATTATTGCCGTCGCTCCGCCAATCCGGTGGGACGACTTATGCTGCAGCTATTCGGGCACGCTGAGCCCCGCAATATTGCCTATTCGGACGGCATCTGCTCAGCGCTCCAGCTGATCAATTTCCTGCAGGATGTCGGCATCGACTGGAAGAAAGCCCGAAGCTACCTGCCCCAGGATGAATTGGCGCGGTCCGGCTTGAACGATGCGCAACTGGCCACTCTACTGGAATCTCCGCCACCTTCATCCGGTTCGGCCCCAGCGCCGGCCGTTTTGGGAAAGGGCCTGGGCGGCATCCCCCTGGTTGCGCTTGAGGCCAGTCCCGAACGCCGCTGGCGCGAATTCATGCTGAGCCAAATCGGCCGCGCCCGCAAAATCCTTCAGGCTGGCGCCCCGTTGGGGCTGGTGCTGAAAGGACGGGAGGGGTTTGAACTGCGCATGATCATTGCCGGAGGCGATCGCATCCTGCGCAAATTGCACGCCGACCCGGCTGTTTCGCTGAAGCGCCGCCCCAAGCTGAACGCCTGGGACTGGACCATCATGTTTTTCCGCGCCCTGACAAAGAGATAACCCAGACCATGAGCCCCGATCAGTACTGCCAGGAAAAAGCGGTCGCCAGCGGCTCCAGTTTCTACTACAGCTTCCTGTTCCTGCCGCCGGAACAGCGCCGCGCCATCGTTGCATTCTATGCGCTATGCCGTGAACTGGACGACGTGGTGGATGAATGCTCTGATCCACAACTGGCGGCCATCAAGCTGAACTGGTGGCGCACGGAACTGGACCGCTTATTTCAAGACCAGCCGCAGCATCCGGTGACTCGGGCGCTTGTCCCGTTCATACACAAGTTCGACATTCCGAAGGAGCTGCTGGAAGAAATCGTGGATGGGATGGAGATGGATATCACCCAATCCCGTTATCCGGATTTCAAGTCCCTGCAACTCTACTGTTACCGGGTTGCCGGAGTGGTGGGAGAAATCGCTGCGCGAATATTTGGCGACACCCACCGGGACACCGCGCAGTACGCTCACGATTTGGGTATGGCCTTTCAGCTTACCAACATCATCCGCGACGTGGGTGAAGATGCAAGACGCAACCGGATCTATCTGCCGCAAACCGAGCTGGAACATTTTGGCGTCACCGGTGGAGACATCGTTCATGCGCGCATGAACGGGGCTTTCCTGGCTTTGATGCAGTTTCAATACGAGCGCGCCGTTGGCTACTACGAAAAGGCGCTGGCCAACCTCCCTGCCCAGGATAGGCGCAATCAGCGGCCGGGGCTTGCCATGGCGGCGATCTACCGGGCAACGCTGGAGGAAGTTCGGCGCGGCGGCTACAGGGTTCTCACGGAGCGCACATCGCTTACGCCCTTGCGCAAATTCTGGCTGGCCTGGAAAACCTGGACCTTCACCGGCTGATGAGTCCAGCGTCACCGTTTCCCCGCATTGCCATTGTGGGCGGGGGCTGGGCCGGATTGGCTGCCGGCGTATGGTTGGCGCGCCACGGCGCCCCCATCACCTTGTTCGAGGCCGGCCGCGAAGCCGGCGGCCGGGCGCGACTCGTGCGTGCGCGCGATGGCGAAACTGACAACGGCCAACACATCCTGCTGGGCGCGTATACGGAAGTGCTGGGTATGATGGAAACCGTCTCTCCCGGAAGCGCACAGCGTCATTTTCTTCGCCTGCCGCTTACGCTGGATTTCCCCGGCCACTTTCACCTCGCGCTGCCTAGACTGCCGACGCCGCTAAACCTTGCCCTTGGTCTGCTGGCTGCCCGCGGCCTTTCCTTCAAAACCAAGTGGGCCATCGCCCGGTTGATGGGACGGGTCAGGTCGCCTGAATTCCGTGCCCTCCCGGATTACAGCGCCGCACAACTGCTTGCCAGTCAGCCCAAAGCCGCCATCGACTACCTTTGGGCCCCACTTTGCCTGTCTGCCCTGAACACGCCGCTGCACAAAGCTTCGGCGAACATCTTCGCCAATGTGCTGAAGGACGCGCTAAGCGGTCCACGCTCCCGCTCGGACATGCTATTGCCGCGGACGGATCTGAGCCGACTGTTCCCGGTGCCGGCCATTGGCGATATCGAGCATCACGGGGGAGAAGTACGCCTCGGCACCCGGATAAGCACGATCACTGCTGCAATCCATGGGATAGACCTTGAATCCCATGGTCGGACTTGGCGCTTCGACCGAGTCATCCTGGCCTGTGCACCCCACCATGCGGCCCACCTGCTGACGCCGCTGCCTGATATGCAGGACACCTGCCGCGCACTCCGTGCATTTCGATATCAGCCGATCGTCACCGCCTACCTGGATTATCCCGAGGCGGTGACCCTGCCATTCCCTTTTATCGGCCTAGCTGACGAAGCCGCCCATTTTGCCTTTGACCAGCGTTACACCCACAGCCGCGCCGGACGGCTGGCCGTGGTCACCAGCGCTGAACACATCGCGCCCCCCAACGGCCAATTGGGTCGCATCCGCCATATACACCAAACTTTGCAAGACAGCGTGGGGCCACTGCCCGAGCCCAATGCCTGGCGGATCATCGAGGAAAAACGGGCAACATTTGAATGCAGCGCCGGACTAAAACGTCCAGGCAATGCAACGGAAAGCCCCAAAGTCTATCTTGCCGGGGATTACACCCTCGGGCCTTACCCAGCCACCCTCGAAGGCGCAGTCAGGAGCGGAGTACAATGCGCCCAGTTGCTATGGAGCAAGGCATGATGCACGAGGCGGCAACAGACAGCCTGAAGAACAGGGTGATACTCGTAACCGGTGCCGGCACCGGCCTCGGCCGCGCGGCTGCGCTGGCTTACGCCGCTCACGGCGCAACGGTGGCCTTGCTAGGACGCAACGAACAGCACCTGACGCAGACCTATGATGCCATTGTGGCTGCGGGCGGTGCGGAACCGGCCTTGTTTCCGTTCGATCTGGGCGCTGCCGACGACGGAGGATTTGAACGCCTGGCCGAGACCCTGATCTTCCATCTCAAGCGGTTGGACGGCATCCTGCACAACGCGGCGGCGTTTTTCAGCCTGACGACTCTTGAATATCAAACGCTGGAACAATGGCAGACGCTGATGCGGGTCAATCTGATTGCGCCGCACGCACTGACCCGTGCCTGCCTGCCTTGGCTGAAGGAGGCGTCGGATGCCTCCGTCATATTTACCGGCGAAACTCACGGCCATGCCCCCGCCGCCTACTGGGGCGGATTCGCCATCAGCAAAGCCGGATTGGAAGACCTGACGCGTATCTGGTCGGCTGAACTGGAGAACTTGCCCCATATTCGTATCAATACCTTGATTCCCGGCCCGGTACGTTCGCCGTTCCGGGCCAGAACTCACCCGGCGGAAAACCTCCCTGCGCTGCCGACCCCGCAGGACCTCATGCCCTGGTATCTGTGGCTGATGGGGCAGGAGAGCCGGGAAACCCGAGGGCAAGTCATTGAGTGCCGTGCTTAAGGACTCTCTAAAGCTGCCCTCCACGATCGGCCGTTTCAGGATCGTGGAGGAATTGGGACGCGGCGCCATGGGCGTGGTCTATCGGGCTGTCGACCCGCTGCTTGAACGCACCGTTGCGATCAAGACCATACCCCTGGATTTGCCCGAGGCCGAGCGCACGCAATTTGAGGAGCGCTTCCAACGCGAGGCCAAGAGCGCCGGCCGGCTCTCCCATCCGAACATTGTCACCATCTACGATGTGGGTGAAGCGGGGGATGTGGCCTATATCGCGATGGAATATCTTCGTGGACAGTCGCTCAAAGATATCCTCGATCAGCATGGCTCCCTGCCCCTCGACCTTGCATTGGATACTGCCATTCAGATGGCCGATGCCCTAGCCTTTGCCCATGAGCATGGCATCGTGCACCGCGATGTCAAACCGGGCAATGTGATTGTTCTTGAAGACCGTGGCGCCATCAAACTGACCGACTTTGGCATCGCCCACATCAACGCGGCCCAGAGCGAAACCCGCGCCGGCGTCCTGGTGGGTTCGCCGCGCTATATGGCGCCGGAACAAATTACCGGCAAACCCCTCGATGGTCGAACCGATGTGTTCTCCGCCGGGGTAGTGCTGTATGAAATGCTTACCGGGCAGGCGCCATTCACGGCGCCGGACCTGCACATGCTGCTCTATCGCATCGTGAATGAAACACCGCCCCTGGCTTCCCGGCTGCGAGCGGATATCCCGGCCGAAGTGGACCGGCTGTTGGCGCGCTGCCTGGCCAAACAGCCCAACCTGCGCCCGGCCAGCGCACGCGAACTCTATTTGGAACTGAAGAAGATAGCCGCGCTCTTTGCTGCCAAACAGCCTGGGGGCACAAACCCAAGGCGTGTCCGGCGCCTGGCCCTGTTCGCCTTTTCCATTCCCATCCTGGTATTCCTGGTCCTGTTTCTTGGTCTGGTCGTCATCAATTACTTCATCACCCGCGAGCCCACCCTGGCGACTGCGCCCGCAGTTGCACCGACCGCGCCTGTTCCCTTGGCGAAAGCCGACAAAACAGGAGCAGCGGCGAACAGCCCCGCTGGTTCAGCACATGGATCGAGACGAGGCCCCGCTGGACCTCAAGTCACTCAACAAACACCTGACAATGCCTCGGATGCCTATCTGGTCAAGCTCGACAAGAAACTGGCCGAACTCCGCGTCAAGCGGGCCGAAATGCTCTCCAGCTATACCGAGTTGCATCCGGACGTGGTGCTGCTGAATCGCCAGATAGAACGGCTTGAGAACGAAAGGGACGAGTACCTTAGCAGTAAACGCCAAGGCCTGACGCCCTAAAGATCTGGCGGTATGCCGTCCCAGCTCGTGACTGTCGTGCGGGCCATGATCGGGCGAGGCGGCCTATTAGTCGTTTCGCGGTATTCACGCTAGAGCAACTGCTCCAGAGCGTCATCCAATCGACTCACGCAAAAAACCTCAATTCCTGGGATCTTCTGGCGGGGCCGATTGCCTTCCGGGACAATCGCCCGGTTGAAGCCGAGCTTGGCTGCCTCCTTCAGTCTTTCCTGTCCGCGCTGCACGGGACGGATTTCTCCCGCCAATCCCACCTCGCCAAACGCGATCTGTTTTTCCGCGAGCGGCTTGCCTTTAAGCGAGGATACGATGGCGGCCAATACGGCGAGGTCCGCCGCCGGCTCGGTAATCCTCACCCCGCCCACGGCATTAACGAACACGTCCTGATCATGGGCTGCCACGCCCGCATGGCGGTGCAGCACCGCAAGCAGCATGGCCAGCCGGTTCTGCTCCAGTCCCAGCGACAACCTGCGTGGGTTGCCCTGTGCGCTGTCCACCAACGCCTGCACTTCCACCAGCAGGGGCCGCGTGCCCTCCTGCGTCACCATCACGCAAGTTCCCGGCACCGGCTGGGCATGGCGCGACAGGAACATGGCGGAAGGGTTGGACACCCCTTTCAAGCCCGTTTCGGTCATGGCAAATACGCCCAGTTCGTTCGCCGCGCCGAAACGGTTCTTGAACGCCCGAATCAGCCTGAAGGATGAACCGGAATCCCCCTCGAAATACAGCACCGTATCCACGATATGTTCGAGCACCCTTGGTCCCGCAAGAGCGCCTTCCTTGGTGACGTGCCCAACCAGAACGATGACTGTGCCGGTCTGCTTGGCAAAGCGGGTCAATTGCGCGGCACATTCGCGCACCTGGGCAACCGAGCCGGGAGCCGATTGCAGCGCCTCCGAATAGATGGTCTGGATTGAATCCACCACTGCCACAAACGGCTGCTGGGTTTGCAGGACGGAGAGTATTTTCTCCAACTGAACTTCCGCCAGCATTGGCAAGGTGGGCGCATCCAGCTGCAGGCGTCGGGCACGCAATGCAATCTGCCGGGCTGATTCCGCGCCGCTGACGTACAATGCTTTATGATCGACCGCCAGTCGGGCCAAGGCCTGCAATAGCAAAGTGGACTTTCCTATCCCCGGGTCGCCGCCGATCAGTATCACTCCGCCGCGCACCAAGCCGCCGCCCAATACCCGATCGAGCTCCGCGATGCCGGTCACCACCCGTTCATCCTCCACCACCTCCACCTCGGCCAGCATCTGCACCGCGGAAGTTTTGCTCAGGGCAGCATAGCGCGAAAGCTGGGGCGTCTCGGCGATGGTTTCCACCAGCGTATTCCATTGCCCGCAACCCGGGCACTGTCCCTGCCACTTGGGTGCGGTAGCGCCGCATTCGGTACAGGAATAAAGAGTTTTGGGCTTGGCCATAATTCTGGTTAAAGGGAATTCCTGTACTAAAGTTATGGGAACGACACGTTTTTCAACCGTCCTGCCGGTTCGGCAGCGCAGCAAGGAGCCAAACATGCATAAGCCATGCATTCTGCCCGTGTTTCTGCTCGTTCTGCCGCTATCGGCCGCGGCGGAAACCGGCGAGGCAGTGTACGAAAAGCACTGCGCCCAGTGCCATTCCAGCGGGGACGTCAATGTTCCGCAGATCGGTTCAACCGAGCAGTGGAAGTTTCGCTCCGGCTACGGCGCCAAGTCACTGCTCTACAGCGTCAAGAATGGCCACAACCTGATGCCGGCGCAGGGCGAGATGCTCAAGGACGAAGACATCAGCGCCGCGATCGACTATATGGTGAGCAAATCCGGCGGTTGGGCCAAGCCCTGATTCAGGCCGGGAACACTCCGGTGGACAGATAACGATCGCCCCGGTCGCAGACGACGGAAACAATTACCGCGTTTTCCAGTTCCTGACTCAGCCGCAAGGCAGCGTGCAAGGCCCCGCCGGAAGAGATGCCGGCGAAGATCCCTTCTTCGCGCGCCAGCTTGCGGGTGGTTTCTTCCGCCTCCCACTGTCCCACATACATCATCTTGTCGATGCGGGAAAAATCGCAGATTTTTGGCAGATATTCGGGCGGCCATTTGCGGATGCCGGGAATCTGCGCGCCCTCTTTCGGCTGCACTCCGATGATCTGAATGGCCGCGTTGACCTCCTTGAAATAACGCGAGCAGCCCATGATGGTGCCGGTGGTACCCATGCTGGAAACGAAGTGGGTAATCCTGCCGCCGGTGTCGCGCCAGATTTCCGGTGCGGTCCCCTCGTAATGGGCAAGCGGATTATCCGGGTTGGAAAACTGGTCGAGCATGATTCCCCTGCCTTCCGCCACCATGCGGTCGGCGACATCGCGTGCCAGTTCCATACCTCCCGCTTTTGCCGTGAGCATGATCTGCGCGCCATAGGCGGCCATGCACTGACGCCGTTCGATGGACAGGTGCTCCGGCATGACCAATATCATCTTGTATCCCATCATCGCGGCGGCCATCGCAAGCGCAATCCCGGTATTGCCCGAGGTTGCTTCGATCAGAGTGTCGCCGAGTTGTATTTTGCCCCTTTGTTCCGCGCGGCGAATCATGGTGAGAGCGGGTCTGTCCTTCACCGACCCTGCAGGGTTGTTGCCTTCCAGCTTGAGCAGGATGGCGTTGCTGGTCTGGCCGGGCATGCGCTTGAGCGCCACCAGGGGCGTGTTGCCGACAAAGTCTTCGATGTACTTCCACATGGCTAGGGGTCTTCCACCACAGACGCTTCAGAGAACCCGGAGAGTTTCTGGTCCCGGAATCCCACTCTATGCCCTCTGAATGCTCTGTGTAAATTCCAGGAGCTAGGACCTTCCCAATTGCTCGACGTATCTTGCGACGCCCTCTTCCACGCTCAGAAAGGGCGCGCCATATCCCGCCTCGCGCAAGGCAGAAATATCCGCCTGGGTGGCGCTCTGGTATTTTCCCCTTAGCGCATGGGGAAAATCGATGTACTGGATTATGCCTTGGGACTGAAGCTCGGCGAGGGAAAGCATTGCATCGCCTTTAACCGCGCGGCAGGCGTTCACCACGGCCACTGCAACGTCATTGAAGGTCTGGCTGCGTCCGGTGCCGACATTAAAGATACCGGACATTTCAGGGTGATCGAAAAACCACATATTGACCTTGACCACATCTTCGACCGAGATGAAGTCGCGCCGCTGCTCGCCATTGGAATAGCCTTCGGCTCCCTCGAACAGCTTCACCCTGCCTTCATTCATGCACTGGTTGAAGAAGTGGAAAGCCACCGAGGCCATGCGCCCCTTGTGTTGTTCGCGCGGGCCATAGACGTTGAAATAGCGGAACCCGGCGATCTGGGCGGTGCGCTCATCCCACATCCGGCGCACGATCTGGTCAAACAGAAATTTGGAATAACCATACACATTGAGCGGGGCTTCATGTTCGCGTTCTTCCCGGAACACCGTGCCGCCTCCGTACACGCTGGCAGAAGAGGCGTACAGCAGCGGGATCTCGTCGTCCTGGCAGAACTGCAGCAGGGCGCAGGAGTAGCGGTAATTGTTCTCCATCATATAGCGCCCGTCGGTTTCCATGGTGTCGGAACAGGCGCCTTCGTGAAACACCGCTCGCACCGAACCTTCCAGACGCCCTGACTCGACCAGGGACAGAAAGGCCTGCTTGTCAAGGTAATCGTCAATTTCGCAATCCACCAGGTTGCGGAACT
This sequence comes from Thiobacillaceae bacterium, assembly GCA_035635075.1. Lineage (GTDB taxonomy): Bacteria > Pseudomonadota > Gammaproteobacteria > Burkholderiales > Thiobacillaceae > DASQBT01. Next base: position 35,232 of record DASQBT010000031.1, read on the forward strand.
TGTCGGCCTTGGACAAATTGTCAACCGCCAGGATTTCGCTGATGCCGCGCTCGTTCAAGGCCTTCACCAGATTGGCGCCAATGAAGCCTGCCGCGCCGGTCACCACCACATACTCAGTCATCTCAAGAAGTCTCCGTCCCGAACAATTCTTCCACGGTGGGCACGGCAGTGCCCAGTTTGCCCACCACGATGCCGGCTGCGCGGTTGGCCAGTTCCACCGCATCCTGATAGCCCGCGCCCGCCGCCAGTGCGGTCGCCAGGGCCGCAATGACCGTATCCCCGGCACCGGACACGTCGAACACTTCCCGCGCCCGGGTCGGCACATGGTGGCGTCCTTGCGGTCCAAACAGGGTCATGCCTTCCTCGCTGCGAGTCACCAGCAAGGCCTGCAACTGCAGGTCAGTCAGCAGGCGCTCGGCCTTGGCCGTGAACTCCTGTTCGGATTTCCAGCTCCCCACCACTTCGCGGAATTCTGCACGGTTGGGCGTGATCATCGAGGCTCCCCGGTAGCGGCTGAAATCGTCCCCCTTTGGATCCACCAGGACAGGCTTTCCAGTCTGGCGCGCCAGGGTGATCATGCGGCCGACATGGGTCAGGCCGCCCTTGCCATAGTCGGACAGAATGACGGCATCGCACTGCGGTACGCGTTCGACGAACTCCTCAAGTTTGGCGGCCAACACTTCATGTCCCGGGCTTTCCTCAAAATCAATGCGCAGAAGCTGCTGCTGGCGGCCGATAACGCGCAATTTCACCGTCGTGCTGATGGCCGGATCGTCATGCAGCCGGGCATCAATCGGCTCTTGCGCCAGTATTCTTTTCAGCGCCTGGCCTGCCTCGTCGGCGCCCACGACCGACAGCAGGGTAGCCTTTGCCCCCAGGGCGACAATGTTGCGCGCCACGTTGGCGGCGCCGCCCAGCCGCTCCTCGCTGTGCGTGACCTTGACCACCGGCACCGGCGCCTCGGGCGAAATGCGCGATACGTCGCCGAACCAATAGCGGTCGAGCATCACATCCCCCACCACCAGGACCCGCACCCCAGCCAGGGCGCGCCGATCTATCATGGACGGCCTATGGGGAAGTATTCAATTCCGCTGGCTCGCACCTGCGCGGGTTCATAGAGATTTCGCCCATCAAAAATGACCGGTTGCTTGAGCTGAGCCTTGATCGCGGCAAAATCCGGACTGCGAAACACCTTCCATTCCGTCACGACGACGAGGGCGTCGGCGTTTTCCAAGGCCTGCATAGGCGTATCTACCATTCTGAAATCAGCGCGCTCTCCGTAAATGCGGTGGGCTTCCTCCATTGCGGCCGGGTCGTGGGCGATCACCTTGGCGCCCCGTTGCCACAGACCCTGCATGATCACCCGGCTGGGGGCCTCGCGCATGTCATCGGTGTTGGGCTTGAACGCGAGTCCCCACAGAGCGAAGGTTCGGCCGGACAAATCCTGGCCAAAGCGGGTGGTGATTTTCTCCAGCAGCAGATTCTTTTGCGCATCGTTGGCTTCTTCCACCGCATCCAAGACCCGGGCGGCAATGCCGTTTTCCAGGGCGGTACGGCGCAAAGCCTGCACATCCTTCGGAAAACAAGAGCCGCCGTAACCGCAGCCTGCATACAGGAAGTGGTAGCCAATGCGGGGATCGGAGCCGATGCCTTGGCGCACCTGCTCAATGTCGGCGCCGAGCTTTTCCGCCAGCACCGCCAACTCGTTCATGAACGAGATGCGCGTCGCCAGCATGGCATTGGCGGCGTACTTGGTCAGCTCCGCAGAGCGGATGTCCATGACGATCAGACGCTCGCGATTGCGCTGGAACGGGGCATACAGCGCGCGCAGCAGCTGGGTGGCCTGTTCGTCGTCGGTGCCCACCACGATCCGATCCGGCTTCATGAAATCATCCACCGCCGCCCCTTCCTTGAGAAATTCGGGGTTGGACGCAACACTGAATGGAACCTGCACGCCGCGCTTTTGCAGCTCGTCCTGCAGCGCAGCACGCACCTTGTCCGCCGTGCCCACCGGCACGGTGGACTTGTCTACCACCAGCTTGTGGTCCTTCATGTACATGCCAATGTTGCGCGCCGCTGCCACCACATACTGGAGATCTGCGGAGCCATCCTCATCCGGCGGCGTGCCAACCGCAATGAACTGGATGGTGCCGAACTCCACGCTTTCTTCTATATCGGTCGTAAAGTGCAGTCTCCCGGCTTCCACGTTGCGCTTGACCATGTCTTGAAGGCCCGGCTCATAAATCGGGATGCCCCCACCCTTGAGGATGGCAATCTTGTTGGGATCCAAATCGAGGCACATGACGCTGTTGCCCATTTCCGCCAGACAGGTGCCGCTCACGAGGCCGACATAGCCGGTGCCGATGACAGTAACTTTCATGCTGCTCCTTCGATTTCCAGTGTTATAGCCTTCAAGGCCTGCAAGGGATCCGGCGCCTGAGTGATGGGACGCCCGATTACCAGGTAATCAGCGCCGGCTGCGATGGCCCGCGCCGGCGTCATGATGCGCGTCTGGTCGCCCGTCTCGCTCCCCGCCGGACGTATGCCCGGGGTGATCAAGGCAAACGCCCTGCCCATGGCAGCGCGCAGCGCCGCTGCCTCTTGGGCCGAGCAGACCACCCCGTCCAGATTGCAGGATTTTGCCAGCCCCGCCAAGCGCATCACCTGCTCGGCCGCACTGGCCTCAACTCCGCATTCCCTCAATTCTTCCGCTCCCATGCTGGTCAGTACCGTCACCCCGATCAACAGCGGCTTGCTCTCCATTCCAGCCAGTGACTGGAGAGCCGCATCCATCATACGGCGCCCGCCTGAGGCATGAACATTGATCATCCAGACGCCCAACCCGGCCGCCGCTTTGCAGGCCGCCGCAACGGTCTGGGGAATGTCGTGATATTTCAGGTCGAGAAAAACATCGAAACCATACCCGACGAGACGGCGGACCAGGTCGGGTCCCGCCGCGGTGAACAACTCCTTGCCCACCTTAACCCGACAGCGCTGCGGATCCAGATTTCGGGCCAGCTCCCAGGCCGCGTCGCCGTTCGGATAGTCGAGCGCAACGATGATGCGTGGATCTTTACTCACGCCATGCCCCTTCCGACCATGCGGTGCCACACCAAATGTCCTGGCGTGTCGGGGCCGAGCTTGCTCGCTGTGCAGATCCCCGCTCCGCGGGGCCCCTCCTTACTGCTCGCGTCGCCTCCTCCGAGAGATGCTTGGGTAACCACGCTTCCTGCGCGTCGGAGGCCCAGGCCGCTCGCGGGCGTGCAGATCCCCGCTCCGCGGGGCCCCTCCTTACTGCTCGCGTCCTCATTCCTCGCTCCGTTCCGGATCGAAGCTGTCCCAGCGCGCGCACGCCGGGCAGCGCCAGAAGAACTGGCGCGCTTTGAAGCCGCAGCCGGTGCAGTGATAGCGCAGCAGTTTCTGATTGTGCGACTGGATGAGGCTCTTGGCGCTTTGCAGCAACTCGCGCCGTTCTTCCGGCGCGCGGATCAGTTCGGCTTCGGCGAGACGCTCCAGCGCTGACAGGCTGGGGTGGCGCCGCAGCTCCTTGCGCGCGAGTTCAATCGCCGCTTCCGCACCCTGGGATTCCAGGGTCGCGGTGTAAAGCGAATTAAACAGGCCCAAAGAAGCGTGGCGCGCCAAAATCCCCTTGAGCCAGGCCAGGCCATCGTCGATTCTTCCCATGGCGCGGAAGCTGGCCAGCAGCTTGTCCACGATCAACACCATGTGGGCAGGGCTTTGCGCCTCGACCTGGCGCCAGTATCTGACCGCCTCCTCGTGCCGCCCGGCCGCCGCCTCCAGGTCTCCCAGCATCATGTTGGCCCGAACCGATTGTCGGTTGACTTCCAGGGCCTGCTGCAAATGCTTGCGCGCTGCCGCGGTATCGCCCTTGACCGCATCGATCAGGGCCAGCTCGGAATAGAAATGGGCGATCTCCGCGCTCATCGGCTTGGAAGATTGCTTGTCCAGGACTTCGGCCGCCTCGATGGCTTTTTGCCAGTCCTTCTCCTGAACATAGATCTCCAGCAGGGATTGGCGCGCCATGCTTTCGTAAGCAGTCGTCAGCAGCTTCTGGAATACTTCCTCGGCTCGATCGAGCAAGCCCGCCTTCAAGTAATCCTGCCCCAGTTCCGCCAGAGCCTTGAGGCGGTTCTCCGGATTCAGGCTTTCCCGTTCCAGCAGGTTCTCGTGCATGCGGATCGCGCGGTCCACTTCGCCGCGTTTGCGGAACAACCCACCCAGAGCAAAGTGCAAGTCGATGGTTTCCGGGTCGAGCTTGACCACTTCGATGAATGCCTCGATCGCCTTGTCCGGCTGTTCATTCAACAAGAAATTGAGACCGCGGAAATAGGAGTTGGGCACCGTGCGCGATTCGGTGACCACCTGCCTTATGTCGATGCGCGCCGCCAGCCAGCCAAGCGCAAAGAACAGAGGAAACGCCAGCAGCCACCAGTATTCGAATTCCATCGCTCAGAGATTTTCCTGCACCAGAGTCGTGGAGTCAGCCTGCCTTGCCGAAACCTTGCGCAACTTTCCCAATTCTCGGCGCTGCCGGATCAAATGGGGCATCATCGCGAGCAGCCCGGTTGCCGCCCCCATGGCAAAGAACCCCAGCAGTATCAGGACCAGCGGGGCCTCCCATACATAGTCGAGGTAATAATGCACGGTTACCACGTCGCTGTTCTTGAGGGCAAAGCCCAGCAAGAGCACGAAGATAACCGCTTTGACGAGCCAGCCCAGGTACCGCATGACGTCTTCCCGCAAGCAGAAGACCCGATTTTACCGGCAGTCGGCTAAGGCCCCAAAAATAATCACGTATTGAGATAGCATCAGCCGGATATCGCAAGGGCGCAAATACGAACAGGCCTATCCGCGGGACGCAATTGAACCATTCCACGACTGAACGATCCGAAACGCTATTCGGGAGAGCACAAGCATGAACGACAATCCCTTGGTCACGCCGCCCAAGGGCAAGGCTCCGGATGGCCCAACCTGCAAACCGGTTTGGGCCAGCGCCCGCAAAGACCTGGTGGGCACTGCCCTGGGCAGCAGCCGGATCTGGTTCACCTTGGCCGACGGCATCATCACCGAGGTCTATCATCCGCGCATCGACATCCCGCAGATTCGCGATCTCGGCTTCATCGTCGGCGATGGTCATGGCTTCTGGGTGGAGATCAAGACCCTCAACAGCTACTCCGTGGAGTGGACAGAAACGGATATTCCCGCGGCGGTCGTCACCCACCGCCACCCGCGCTTCACCTTGAGTCTCAGAGTCTGCACCGATCCATATCGTGATGTGTTGTTGACCAATTTCCGTCTGCAGGGCGAAGCGGGCCTCACCCTCTATGCCTTGCTGACGCCCCGCCTCGGCGAAAACGCCGACAGCAACCTGGCCTGGGCCGACCAGTGGAATGGCGAGACGCTGTTGTGGGCCGAACAGGGACCGTTCGGATTAGCTTTACTGGCCCGGGAACTTGATGGGCATTCCGGCATGAGAAAAACGTCTGTGGGCATGGTGGGCGCCAGCGACGGCTGGCAGGACTTCAATCATAACGGCTGTATGGCGTGGTCCTATGTCGAGGCTGGCCCCGGCGAAGTTGCACTTACCGCGGCGCTGCCCAACGAGGGAACCCTGGCCTTGGGCTTGAGCAGCAGCAAGGAATCGGCCGCCACGCTGGCTGCAAGCAGCCTGGCGGCCGGCTTTGCCTGGGCCTGGAATGAATACCTGGCTGGTTGGCGGCGCTGGCGCGCTGGCCAGGACTGGCGCACACCCTTGTCCGCTCGGCTGACTTCTGACTCCTTCGCCCTGCTGTGTCGTTCCGCCAGCGTGCTCAAGGTGCACGAGGACCGCACCTACCAGGGTGCGCTGGTTGCCAGCATGGCCGTACCCTGGGGAGAGGCGAGCGAAAGCCGGGGCGGGTACCATCTGGTGTGGTGCCGCGACCTGGTGGAAAGCGCTGGAGCCCTGATTGCTCTGGGTGCCGTCGACGAAGCGCGCAATGTGCTCGCCTATCTCATCGCCACCCAGCAGGCAGACGGCCACTGGCTGCAAAACCAGTGGCTGGGCGGCAAGCCTTTCTGGCAGGGAATCCAGCTCGACGAGGCCGCGTTTCCGGTGCTGCTTGCCTCCCTTCTGGATGAGCGAAATGCGCTGGGCGATGTTCCCGTAAGGGACATGATCGCCCGTGCGCTTGGATTCATTGCCCGGGAAGGCCCGTCAACCGGGCAGGATCGCTGGGAAGAAGATGCCGGGGTGAATACGTTTACCATCGCCGCGGCAATCGCCGCGCTGGTCGAAGGCGCCGCCTTCCTCGACGCCAAACCCGCTGCCGCCGCCGTGATGCTGGCTGACGACTGGAACGCCCGCATCGAGGAGTGGTGCTGGGCGCAGAATACATCCTTGTCCATGCAACTGGGCGTGGCCGGCTACTACCTGCGCGCTGCGCCTGGCGATGTGCTGATCCATGCCGGCGCAAAGGCAGAATGTCTACGCATCAAGAACCGTGATTGCGACGCCGACCTTCCCGCCGACGAGCAACTGGCCACGGATTTCCTCCAACTGGTGCGCTACGGCCTGCGCTCGGCCCGGGACGAAAAAATTCTCTCCAGCGTGCAGGCCGTTGACCGGCTGCTCAAGTGCGACACGCCATCTGGCCCGGTCTGGCACCGCTACAACGGCGACGGCTATGGCGAGAACCTGGACGGCAGCGCGTTTGACGGCACCGGCCAGGGACGCGGCTGGCCGTTGCTCACCGGCGAGCGCGGCCATTACGCCCTGCTGGCCGGCGACGATGCCCGCCCCTATCTGGCAGCCATGGCGGCAATGACCGGCGTGGGCGGCCTGTTGCCTGAGCAGGTATGGGACGCCGCACCGATCCCTGAGCTTCGCCTGGAGCCGGGAAAACCGAGCGGGTCCGCCATGCCTCTGGTCTGGGCGCATGGCGAATTCATCAAGCTTTGCCTGAGCCTGGATGCGGGCAGACCGGTGGATATGCCGTCGCGCACCTGGCGCCGCTATGGCGGCATGCGACCGAAACTGGATTATGTCCTGTGGCGTTTTCGCAATCGCCCCCAGGCTCTTCCCGAGGGGCGGGAACTGCGATTTTTTTTGCATCGGCCAGCCACCGTTCACTGGAGTGTTGACGGCTGGCAGGAGACCCGGAATACCGACAGCGAGGATTGGGGGCTGGGCCACATTGCGTCGTTGCCCACCACTGCATTGATGCCGGGTGACACAATCACCTTTACCTTCCATTGGCAGGACGACGGCCAGTGGCAGGGCGAGGATTTTCAACTGCAAGTCTCAGGAGCCAACTAAGTGTTAAACATCGATTTGACTGGTAAACGCGCCCTGGTCACCGGTTCCAGCTCGGGCCTGGGCGAGGCCATGGCCAGGACCCTGGCGCAGGCCGGCGCCATGATTGCCGTGCATGACCGGGACAAGAGCGCCGCTGCCGATGCGGTGGCGCAGGCCATCCGCGACGGCGGCGGCCAGGCCTGGAGCTTTGGCGGCGACGTATCCAGCAGGGAACAAATCGACGCGCTTTTCCAGGCCATTGACCAAACCCTGGGTGGCATCGACATCCTCATCAACAACGCCGGCATGGATGGGGTGCGCGCCGACTGCGCCGAGAGCGACCCCGGCGCCTGGCAAAAGACCATTGCTGTGGATCTGTTCGGCGCGTATTACTGCGCGCGACTTGCTCTGCAACGCATGTTGGCGCAGAAGCGCGGCGTCATCCTCAATATCACCTCGGTGCACGAATTCATCCCGTGGGACGGCTACAGCGCCTACACCAGCGCCAAGGCCGCCCTATCGATGTTCACCAAGACGCTTGCGCAGGAGGTCGCCGGAGACGGCATCCGTGTGCTGGCCTTGGCGCCGGGTGCAATTCGCACTCCGATCAACGCAGATGTATGGAAGGATCCGAAAGGCTTGGCCGATCTCGACGAAAAGATCGCGATGGGCCGTCTGGGCGAACCGCAGGAAATCGGCGCCGTGGCCGCCTTTTTGGTGAGCGATCTGGCCAGCTACGTAACCGGCACCACGCTCGCGGTGGATGGAGGCATGCTGATCTATCCTGACTTCCGCCACGGCGGGTAAGTGCAGGACGGCTGACTGGGAATGACGCGGCGCTGGTCGCGCGCTGCCTGGGCCGGGCTGGGGTGCAGCCCAGCCCGTAGGTCGCGACGCCTCGCCTTCAACCGCTACGCGCCCGGCGAAGACCTCAATGGCCCCGACTCAGCTCTGCCACCAGTCCGCGCTGGATGACATCAACCCACCCTGACCTCGATGCGGCGCGGCTGCGCGTGCTCGGCCTTGGGAATGCGCAGCTTGAGCACCCCATGATTGAACTCGGCGCTCACCTTTTCCATGTCCAGCTCCTTGGACAGCGTAAACACGCGTCGGTAATGCGGCAGACCCACCTCGATGTGAGTAGCTTCCATGCCTTCCGCCGTGTCCAGTCCAACTTCGCCCTCGATGGTCAGGACGTCAGCGTCCACGTGCAGCGCGAGCTTGTCCTTGGGTACGCCCGGCAGGTCGGCATACAGGGTGATGCCCGTGGCATCCTCGAACACGTCCACTGGCGGCATCAATGCCGCCTCTTTGCGGGCTGCATCTGCTTGTTTCGCCACGGTGGTGTCCTGGCGAAGGTCATTGCTTTGTTTTTCGCTCATGGTCTGGTTCTCCTTACTCTATGCTGATGCGGCGCGGTTGTGGATTCTCGCGGCGTTGAACGCTGATGTGCAGCACGCCGTCACGGTATTTGGCTTGCACGGCACTGGGATCCACGTCGTCCGGCAGGGTTACCACGCGGCGGAAGCGGCCAGCAAAACGTTCATCGATATGCACGGTGGCCTTCTCGTCCTTGCCTGGAACATTGGGCTTGCGCTCGCCGGCAATAGTAAGCACGCCCTTTTCAAGCTGCACATCAATGCTGGCCGGTTCGACGCCGGGGGCGAAGGCATAGATCTCCACCGAGCGCGGCGTGCTGCCCACGTTTATCGCCGGAAAGCCGCCCCGGGCCAATCCCCGAATGCTGGGGGAGATCTCAAAGGCCTGCTGCATCTCGCGTTGCAGGCGGTCCAGTTCCGCGAACATGTCGCGGGGAAACAGCGATCGATAAATCATAGGGTCCTCCATGCGGGTTAATGTCGGGGCGTCAGCCTGACACCCCTTGGGTAACCGAGGTGGGTCCTATCCAGACGATTTCAATACCTTGCTGCTACGCTGATTGGCAATTATTCTATCCACCCTCAAGCGCAACCCCGGAAATCCAAGCAACCCGAGGTCAAACGAATGCAATTCAAGGATTATTACCAGACTCTGGGGGTAGCCCGTGACGCCACGGCGGAGGACATCAAGAAGGCCTTCCGCAAGCTCGCGCGCAAATACCATCCGGATGTCTCCAAGGAGCCGAATGCCCAGTTGCGCATGCAGGAAGTGAACGAGGCCAATACGGTGCTCTCGGACCCGGAAAAACGCGCTGCCTACGACCAGTTGGGGCAGGGCTTTCAGCCTGGCCAGGAGTTCCAGCCGCCGCCAGACTGGGACGCCGGCTTCGAGTTCTCCGGCCGCGGCTTCTCACCCCACGAGGCGACCGGCTTCAGCGATTTCTTCTCCGAACTGTTCGGCCGCATGGGCGGCGGGCGCAGCGGCTTTCGCGCCCACGGCGAAACGTTCCGCGCGCAGGGCGAGGATCACCACGCCAAGATTCTGCTGGACCTCGAAGATGCCTTCCACGGCGCCACCCGCCAGATCTCCCTGCGCGTGCCGGAAGTAAATGCCCAGGGCCGGGTTGCCCTCAGGACGCGTACCCTCAACGTGAAGATTCCCCAGGGCGTGCATGAGGGCCAGGTTATCCGGTTGGCAGGCCAGGGCGCGCCGGGAATGGGCGGCGGCCCGGCGGGCGACCTGCTGCTGGAAGTGCATTTCAAGCCGCACGCCCGCCTGCGGGCAGAAGGACGCAACCTGCATCTGACTTTGCCGGTCACCCCCTGGGAGGCGGCTTTGGGCGCCGTAGTGACAGTGGATCTGCCTGCCGGCCAGCTCAAGCTGCGGATCCCGCAAGGTGCCCAGAGCGGTCGCGAACTGCGGGTGCGCGGCAAGGGCATTCCGGGCAATCCGCCGGGCGACCTGCTGCTCGATCTCCAAGTGGTGCTGCCGCCGGCCGATACGCCAAAGGGGCGGGAGTTGTATGAAACCATGGCGCGCGAGCTGGCGTTCGATCCGCGCCAAGCGGAAGGGAACTGAGCCATGCAAGACGACGAAGTGCTGATCGGCAGCCTGATGGAGGACTCCTGGCTGACCCTGGAGCAACTGGCCTGCGCCTGCATGGTGGAGCCCGACTGGTTGCTAAACCATGTCGACGAGGGCCTGTTTCCCCACGCGGAAAGCGTGGCTGGCGTATGGCGCTTTTGCAGCGCCGACCTCACGCGCGCGCGGCGCATGCGCGAACTGGAGAGTGACTTCGAAGCCGTGCCGGAACTGGCCGCCCTGGTGGCAGATCTGCTGGAGGAACTGGATGAACTGCGAGCGCGGCTGCGTGGCGCCGGACTGTCTTAGCGGCGCACTTGAAACGACGTCCGCGCGATGTTTCGGCCATTCTTTATCAAGGCAGGGTGGCAGGCAGGGTGCGGGACGAACAATTCCCGAGCAGACGTCCAATGCGAAGCCGATGGCTTGTTTCGGGCGGCGGCAGGTCTACGGTGAACAGTATTGCTTTCCTCGTAAAGGAGAAGTCGACCATGAGTCAGTGGGTGCACGCCGGCATATTTATAATGAGCGTGATGGGATCCGCACAGGCGCAGGAAACCGATGTAATCAAATTGCTGCCTCCCGAGATGGAGGGCGGCAAGCCGTTGATGCAGGTGCTGAAGGAGCGGCATTCAACGCGGGAGTTTGACGCCAGACCGCTGCCGCCACAGGTTCTATCAAATCTTTTTTGGGCGGCGAGCGGCGTGAACCGGCCTGAGTCGGGCAAGCGCACTGCGCCTTCCGCGCGCGATTGGCGCGAGATCGAGGTGTATGCGGCAATGGCGGATGGCGCATACCGCTACGACCCCCAAACCCATACACTGAAGCGCGTGGTGACCCGTGACATCCGCAAACTGACCGGCGTACAGGACTTCGTGGCTTCGACGCCGGTAGACTTGGTGTTTGTGGCAGACCTCGACAAGATGAGCGGTGCCGGAGCTGAACAAGAAGCATTCTACAGCGCAACCGACACTGGCTTCATTGCGCAGAATGTGTATCTCTTTTGCGCTTCGGCAGGCCTGGCGACGGTAGTGCGCGGCTCGGTTGATCGCGACACACTTGCCGCGGCGCTGAGGCTGAACAGCCGTCAAAGGGTCATCCTCGCGCAATCTGTGGGCTACCCAGCTGGCAGTGCGCGATAGCCAACAGGGGTTTGGTCAAGGCGTCTGGGTAGGCGCGCCGCAGCGATCTGCTGTTTGATGATGTCGTTGATGTGATGGGCCGCCGCGTCTGGCGCCCCGGCTGCGCTGGCAATCGGTATGACCCACAGAAGCGTCAGCGAGGCCGGCAGCGGTATGGTCGTTGCGCGGGCCCACCAATGCCTGGGCCTCCTGATCTCAATGGCTCTGGACGGTTAGTGAAACCAGGCACCGCCCGCTTGAGGGACAAGCGCGTTGCCAGTCTTGTATTTCCATCCAAAGCTGGGCTATAAAGATGGTTTGCGAGACGACGGAAAGGTACGCTATGAAACGTTCGCTATTCATACTACAAGCTTGGCTTCTTGGATTGGCGGTGGTGCTTGCTACCCCGGCTTTGGCAGGGGATGTGCAGAAACATGGGGGTGCATTTTACATACGATTGCCGGCCACGATCGATTTCGCGCAAGTGGTGGACCGCCTGCAGACTGAGATCCAGGCTAAGAACTGGGAGGTCCTCAAGGTGCAGGACGTGGACAAAGGTCTCAAAGACAATTACCACGTGGACGTCCAGAACAAGGTCATCTACGCGTGCAAGTCCCAGTACTTGGCGCGGGCGATCAAGGAAGATCCGAATATCACGCTGATCGTTCCCTGCCGCTTTGCCGTGTATCGTGTGGACGCGTCAGGCAAGGCTGTGGGTGGAAAGCCGGGCAAGGTGGGGAAAATAGTCGTCGGCATCTCGGATCCGGCGGATGAAGCCCGCCATCTGGGCATCAAGCAGATGGGGGCAGCCAAGGCGGCCAGCAAAGAACTGCAGGAAGTCCTGCAGGCAGTGGCTGACGACTACCTCAGGATGAAGTAAGGCCCCAACGACTAAATTCCAGGTCCTGTCGGCTAACCCTTTTCCACGACTTTGAAAGGGAGGATGGCTTCCCTTGGGACACAAGGATCCGTGGCACCAAGGTTCATATTTAGGACTTTGGTAGAGCCGGGATGCGAGACAATCATTTAGGGCTGCTCAGCCCTAAATGACTTCCGCTGCTCCCCTCCGGTCAACCGGGCGCCCCTGACTCTTGACTGGCACTGGGTGGCGGGTGTGAAGCACAGGACGCGCCGTCCAGAGCAAGAGATCCGCACGATGAATGCCCTCAAGCGCTGTATTGCCCTGGTACTTATTCTGGCCGGATGCGGGACGACCGGACGATACGGCGTGGACTCCCCTTACTACGATTATCCAAGCGGGGTACGCCTGATCCTCAATCAACCCCTGGAGATCCCTCCCGATTCGGCCACCGTCCGCCTGCAGTATGGACGATTGGTTGCACGCAACGGTGTTCAGGAACAGGACCCCTACTGCATTTTCGAGCTGTCCACGGTGGCTGATAGCCCGCAGCGCGTGGAATCCGATGCATTCAGCGTCACTCGCGTGCGGCGCAGCATCAGCACCATCGCGCGCGGTGAATCGCTTCCGGCCGGGCTGGTCCGGGTAAGCATGGGCAGCGATTCATCGGGTCCGACCAACTATTATTACAAAACCGAATTCTTCCTTCATTCAGATACCCAGCCTGAGGTGCTGCTGATGACCTGCCAGAGCAATCAGAACTACACGCCGCTTAAGCGGTATTTGACGGTGGCGGAGATCCGGCTGGCGCTGGGGTCCATCTTCACGCTGAGCCTTCCATCGAATACCGATTCCAATTCGAAGCCTGATACAAGCGCGAAACATCAGTGAATCCCGGATCAGGCGCTCGAATTCCCGTTTTACGATCGATAAAGGGGGCCCACACAGGTCATGACACTGCACGCGGGCAGATCAACGTATCCTCGATCTCCAAGGCCCCGGCGGGTACGGTTATCGCGACACCTCAGCATCCCAACCGGCCCGACCGGTCAATAGTTGAGTTGCAGCGCTGCCAGACGCGCATAGAGCCCGCCTTGATTGCGCAGATTCGCAGGGGTGCCGGCTTCCACGACCCGTCCTCGGTCTAACACTACGACTCGATCGACTTTTTGCACCGTCGCGAGCCGATGGGCAATGATCAGCGTCGTTCGCCCCTGCATGGCGGCGTCAAGGCCTTTCTGCACCAGGATTTCCGATTCCGCGTCCAGGGCGCTGGTGGCTTCGTCAAGCAGCAGCAAGGGCGCGCCCTTGAGGATGGCGCGCGCAATCGCAATGCGCTGGCGCTGGCCGCCGGACAAGCGGGTGCCGCGTTCGCCGAGGAAGGTCTGGTAGCC
>DASQBT010000032.1:0-15547 GCA_035635075.1 Thiobacillaceae bacterium
ATAGTTCTTCGCCAGCCCGCCAAACTTCTTCGACAAAATGGTGGTAATCGCCGCCGTCAGCGTGGTCTTGCCATGGTCCACATGACCAATCGTCCCCACGTTCACATGCGGCTTCGTGCGCTCAAATTTTTCCTTGGACATGTCTAGGCCCCTGTTGAAAGTTATTTCTTGCTACTGATCACGGTTTCCGCCACATTCCTGGGCGCTTCGCTGTAGTGCTTGAACTCCATCGAATAGGTTGCACGCCCCTGGGACATGGACCGCAGGTCGGTGGAATAACCAAACATCTCGGCCAGCGGCACTTCAGCCCTGATGGTCTTTCCCCCAGGCATGTCTTCCATGCCCTGGATAATGCCGCGCCGGCGGTTGAGGTCGCCCATCACGTCGCCCATGTAGTCTTCCGGAGTTTCCACTTCAACTGCCATCATGGGCTCCAGCAGTGCCGGGTTGGCCTTGCGCATGCCGTCCTTGAACGCGAGGATGGAGGCCATCTTGAAGGCCTGTTCGGACGAGTCCACCTCGTGGTAAGACCCGTCAAACAGGGTGACCTTCACATCCACCACCGGAAACCCGGCCAAGACGCCATTGTTCATCGCTTCGCGCAAGCCCTTGTCGACCGCGGGAATGTATTCGCGCGGCACGGTGCCGCCCTTGATGGCATCGACGAACTCGTAGCCCTTGCCCGCCTCGTTCGGCTCCATCTTGAGCCACACATGGCCATACTGGCCCTTGCCGCCGGACTGCTTGACGAACTTGCCTTCAATCTCGGTCTGCTTGCGGATCGCTTCGCGATAGGCCACCTGCGGCGCGCCGACATTGGCCTCCACCCCGAATTCGCGCTTCATCCGGTCGACGATGATTTCAAGGTGCAGTTCACCCATGCCGGATATGATGGTCTGGCCGGTTTCCTCATCGGTGCGCACGCGGAACGAGGGGTCTTCCTGCGCCAGGCGGCCCAGTGCAATGCCCATTTTTTCCTGGTCAGCCTTGGTCTTGGGCTCCACCGCCACGTGAATCACCGGCTCGGGAAATACCATCCGCTCCAGAATGATGGGTTTGTCCGGATTGCAGATGGTGTCGCCGGTAACCGCCTCCTTCAACCCCACCGCCGCGGCAATATCGCCCGCCCGGACTTCCTTGATTTCCGCGCGCTGGTTCGCATGCATCTGCAGAATGCGGCCGATGCGCTCCTTGCGCCCCTTGACCGAGTTGTAAATGGTATCGCCGGAGTTCACCACCCCCGAGTACACGCGGAAGAAGGTGAGCTGGCCTACATAGGGATCGGTCGCAATCTTGAACGCCAACGCAGCAAAGGGCTCGTCATCGGAGGCGCTGCGGTGGACCTCTTTGCCGTTCTCAGTCTCCCCCTTGACCGGCGGAATATCCACCGGGGAAGGCATATAGTCAATGACTGCATCGAGCATTTTCTGCACGCCCTTGTTCTTGAAGGCAGTGCCGCACAGCATGGGAACAATCTCGCTGGCAATGGTGCGGGCGCGCAAGCCTTTAATGATGTCCGCCTCGGAAAGGTCGCCTTCTTCCAGGTACCTGTTCATCATTTCTTCGGACGACTCGGCCGCGGCTTCGAGCATTTTTTCGCGCCATTCCTTGCAGGTGTCAAGCAGTTCGGCAGGAATGTCCGTGTACTCGAACTTCATGCCCTGGGAAGCTTCGTCCCAGTAAATGGCCTTCATCTTGACCAGATCCACCACACCCCTGAAGTTTTCTTCCGCGCCGATGGGCACGACGATGGGAACGGGGTTGGCGCGCAGGCGGGTGCGCATCTGCTCATAAACCTTGAAGAAATTGGCGCCGGTGCGGTCCATCTTGTTGACAAACGCGAGGCGCGGAACACCATACTTGTTGGCTTGGCGCCATACGGTCTCGGACTGGGGCTGCACCCCGCCCACGGCGCAGTACACCATGCAGGCGCCATCCAGCACGCGCATCGAGCGCTCCACCTCGATCGTGAAGTCCACGTGGCCCGGGGTGTCGATGATATTGATGCGATGCTGTTCGTGCTTGCCGTCCATGCCTTTCCAGAAGCAGGTGGTGGCAGCGGACGTGATGGTGATGCCGCGCTCACGCTCCTGCTCCATCCAGTCCATGGTGGCGGCGCCGTCGTGCACTTCGCCAATCTTGTGGGAAACGCCGGTGTAATACAGGATGCGTTCAGTCGTCGTGGTCTTTCCCGCGTCAATGTGCGCGGAAATGCCAATGTTGCGATAGCGTTCGATCGGGGTAGCGCGTGCCACTTTGAATATTCCTGCAAGGGTGGGCTAATTAAAATCTGAAGTGGGCGAAAGCCTTGTTGGCTTCAGCCATGCGGTGCACTTCCTCGCGCTTCTTCATGGCTGCGCCGCGGCCTTCCGACGCATCCAGCAGTTCGCCCGCCAGACGCGCGCCCATGGATTTTTCACCGCGCTTGCGCGCGGCATCGCGCACCCAGCGCATGGCCAGGGCAGAACGGCGCGACGGTCGCACTTCCACCGGAACCTGGTAGTTGGCGCCACCGACCCGGCGGCTTTTCACTTCCACCAGCGGGCGCACGTTGTTCATGGCAGAGGAAAACACCTCCAGGGGGTCCTTGCCGGATTTCTTTGAGATCTGCTCAAACGCGCCATACACGATGCGCTCAGCCACGGACTTCTTACCGGAGGTCATGATTGCATTCATGAACTTGGAAACTTCCTGGTTACCGAATTTAGGATCAGGCAGAATTTCACGCTTGGGAACTTCGCGACGACGGGGCATGGTTTTCTTCCTCTATTGATCAAGCAGCCTTGGGACGCTTGGCGCCGTACTTGGAACGCGACTGCTTGCGGTCTTTCACGCCAGCCGTATCCAGGGAGCCGCGCACAGTGTGGTAACGCACACCCGGCAAATCCTTCACTCGGCCGCCGCGAATCAAGACCACCGAGTGCTCCTGCAGGTTGTGGCCCTCGCCGCCGATGTAGCTGATCACCTCGAAGCCGTTGGTCAGCCTCACCTTGCAGACCTTGCGCAAGGCGGAGTTAGGCTTTTTCGGCGTGGTGGTATACACGCGGGTACAGACGCCACGCCGCTGCGGGCAGGCCTGCAGGGCAGGCACCTTGCTTTTCGTTCGCGGGGCCTGACGGGGCTTGCGGATCAACTGGTTAATGGTTGGCATGGCTCTGGTTTTCCATTTGCTCGGTCTTAAAACAACCGGGACGGCTCGCGCCGTCCCGTCGCTATGAATCGCGTTATTTTCGGGACGAAAAATCGCCCGGAAAAAGACGCATGATTCTAGGGAGCGCACCCCGGATTGTCAAGCAACTTCCTGATTCTCAGGATTGCTAACCTCCCCTTCCTCGATGGCCCGGCCTTCCGCGATATCCTCTCCGGCTGTCTGGCGTCGCCGGGTATTGTGATAGGCCAGGCCAGTTCCCGCCGGGATCAGGCGGCCCACGATGACGTTCTCCTTGAGACCGCGCAACTCGTCCCGCTTGCCCATGATCGCTGCTTCGGTCAGCACCCGTGTGGTCTCCTGGAACGAGGCTGCGGAGATGAAGGAATCCGTCGACAGGGAGGCCTTGGTAATCCCCAGCAGGATGGGCTCGTAGACCGCCGGCTGCTTGCCCTGGGCGATCATCTCATCGTTCACCTGCAGCACTTCCGAACGCTCCACCTGCTCGCCCGGGATCAGCGCGGCGTCGCCCGGATCGACCACGTTCACCCGGCGCAGCATCTGGCGCACGATGACTTCAATGTGCTTGTCATTGATTTTCACACCCTGCAGCCGGTAAACATCCTGCACCTCGTCGGTAATATAACGGGCGAGGGCTTCCACGCCCTGCAGGCGCAGGATGTCGTGCGGATCTACCGGGCCATCGACAATCATTTCGCCCTTGTTGACCACCTGACCGTCATGCGCCATGACGTGCTTGTCCTTCGGTATCAGGTATTCGTGGGGCTGGCCGTCAAAGTCGGTGATGATAAGACGCTGCTTGCCCTTGGTGTCCTTGCCAAAAGATACCGTGCCGGTCACCTCGGCCAGCACGCCGGCATCCTTGGGGGAGCGCGCCTCGAACAGTTCCGCCACCCGCGGCAGACCGCCGGTTATGTCGCGCGTCTTGGACGTTTCCTGCGGAATCCGTGCCAATACGTCGCCCACGTTCACTTCCTGACCATCCTTGACGGTGATGATGGACCCGATCTGGAAGGTTATGTTGACCAACATCTCAGTGCCGGCAATCCTGATTTCGGTGCCCGATTCGTCAAGCATCTTGACTTGCGGGCGCAGACCCTTGGCCGCCGCGCCCTTCCGGCTTTTCGGATCGATCACCACCAGGGTGGATAGACCGGTCACATCGTCAATCTGCTTGGCAACAGTGACACCCTCTTCAACGTTCTCGAACCGCACCCGGCCGGAGTACTCGGTGATGATCGGCCGGGTATGGGGATCCCAAGTGGCCAGTACTACCCCCGCCTTGAGCTTGTCACCATCCTTGACCGTTACCGTCGCGCCATATGGCACTTTATGGCGTTCACGTTCGCGTCCGGCGTCATCCATGATGATCAGTTCCCCGCTGCGCGAGATGGCCACCAGTTCCTTGCGGGTATTGGTCACGTAACGCATGGTAGCCGAGTAGCCAACCGTTCCGGCTGACTTTGCCTCAAGCTGGCTGGTAGCAGCGGCGCGCGACGCAGCGCCACCGATGTGGAAGGTACGCATGGTGAGCTGGGTGCCCGGTTCGCCGATCGACTGGGCGGCAATCACCCCCACCGCCTCGCCAACGTTCACGAGATGACCGCGGCCCAAATCCCGTCCATAGCATCTGGCACACAGGCCATAACGGGTCTCGCAGGTCAACGGTGTACGCACTTTCACTTCATCGATGCCCACCGACTCTATGGCGTCGACCGTGGCTTCATCCAGCAGGGTGCCCGCCTCGTAGAGAGTCTCCTGGGTTTCGGGATGGATGATATCCAAGGCCGCAGTCCGGCCCAGAATCCGCTCGCGCAGCGCTTCTACCACCTCTCCACCCTCGATCAAGGCCTTGACCACCATTCCTTCCTTGGTGCCGCAATCGATCTCGACAACGACCAGGTCTTGGGTGACGTCCACCAGACGGCGGGTCAGGTAGCCGGAGTTCGCGGTCTTCAGCGCCGTATCCGCCAGACCCTTGCGCGCGCCGTGGGTGGAGATGAAGTATTGCAGCATGTTCAACCCCTCGCGGAAATTCGCGGTAATCGGGGTCTCAATGATCGAGCCGTCCGGCTTGGCCATCAGCCCGCGCATTCCCGCCAGCTGGCGGATCTGGGCGGCGGAGCCGCGGGCGCCGGAGTCGGCCATCATGTAGATCGCATTGAAGGATTCCTGACTTACTTCTTCGCCCTTGTGGTTCTTCACCTTTTCAGCGCCCAACTGGCCCATCATGGCCTTGGCCACCGCATCGCCCGCCCGGCCCCAGATATCCACGACTTTGTTGTAGCGCTCGCCTTGGGTCACCAAGCCCGAGGTGTACTGCATTTCGATTTCCTTCACCTCGGCCTCGGCGGCGTCAAGAATGCCGTGTTTTTCCTTCGGAATCAGCATGTCCTTGATGGCAATGGACATCCCTGCGCGGGTGGCGAAGGTGAATCCGGTGTACATCAGCTTGTCGGCGAAAATCACCGTCTCTCGCAGTCCGCAGCGGCGGAAACTTGCGTTGATGAGGCGGGAGATCTCCCGCTTCTTCAGCGGCTTGTCGACAAAGCTGAAGGGCAGGCCAGGTGGCAGGATTTCCGACAGCAGGGCCCGGCCCAGCGTGGTTTCCACGCGCTTGATGGTTTCCACCTTTTCGCCATCCTTGACTTCCACTTCCTTGATCCGCACCGTTATGCGCGCGTGAAGCTCAGCTGCGCCAGTGTCATAGGCGCGGCGCGCCTCTGCCACATCCGCGTACAGACTGCCTTCGCCCTTGGCATTGACTTTCTCGCGGCTCATGTAATACAGGCCCAGCACGATGTCCTGCGAGGGCACGATGATCGGTTCGCCATTGGCCGGCGACAGGACGTTGTTGGAAGCCAGCATCAGGGTGCGGGCCTCCATCTGCGCTTCCAGCGACAGCGGCACGTGTACGGCCATCTGGTCGCCGTCGAAGTCGGCGTTAAAGGCGGAACACACCAAGGGGTGCAACTGGATCGCCTTGCCCTCGATCAGCACCGGCTCGAACGCCTGGATGCCCAGGCGGTGCAGCGTGGGCGCCCGGTTGAGCATCACCGGGTGTTCACGGATGACGTCGGAGAGGATGTCCCAGACGATGGGTTCTTCATCCTCCACCATTTTCTTGGCCGCCTTGATGGTGGTGGCCAGGCCCATGACTTCCAACTTGTGGAAGATGAAGGGCTTGAACAGCTCCAGGGCCATCTTCTTCGGCAAGCCGCATTGATGCAGCTTGAGCTGCGGACCCACCACGATCACCGAGCGGCCGGAATAGTCGACCCGCTTGCCCAGCAGGTTCTGGCGGAACCGACCACTCTTGCCTTTGATCATGTCGGCCAGGGATTTCAGCGGGCGTTTGTTGGCGCCCGTCATGGCCTTGCCACGCCGGCCATTGTCGAGCAGGGAATCCACCGCCTCCTGCAACATCCGTTTTTCGTTGCGAACGATGATTTCCGGGGCCTTCAACTCCAGCAGGCGCTTGAGTCGGTTGTTGCGGTTGATGACCCGACGGTACAGGTCGTTCAGGTCAGAGGTGGCAAACCGGCCGCCATCCAACGGCACCAGGGGGCGCAGTTCGGGCGGCAGCACCGGGAGCACTTCCAGGATCATCCAGTCGGGCTTGATGCCGGAGCGCTGAAAAGCTTCCAGCACCTTGAGGCGTTTGGACGTTTTCTTGAGCTTTGTGTCCGACGTGGTCTTGGACAGTTCGGCGCGCAAGGCTTCGACTTCGGTCGGCAGATCGATGGCGCGCAGCAGGTCGCGTACGCCCTCGGCACCCATCAAGGCCTTGAACTCGTCGCCGTACTCCTCGACCTTGCTCAGGTAGTCATCCTCGGTCAGCAACTGACGCCGGTTGAGGGGCGTCATGCCCGGCTCGACCACCACATAGGCTTCGAAATAAAGCACCCGCTCGATGTCTTTCAGGGTCATGTCCAGCACCATTCCGAGCCGGGAAGGCAAGGACTTGAGGAACCAGATGTGCGCCACCGGCGAGGCCAGTTCAATGTGGCCCATGCGTTCGCGGCGCACCTTGGACAGGGTGACCTCCACACCGCATTTTTCGCAGATGACACCGCGATGCTTGAGCCGCTTGTACTTGCCGCACAGACACTCATAGTCCTTAACCGGGCCGAAAATCTTGGCGCAGAACAACCCATCGCGCTCCGGCTTAAAGGTGCGGTAGTTGATGGTTTCGGGCTTCTTGACCTCACCGTAGGACCAGGCGCGGATCTTGTCCGGCGACGCGATGCCGATCTTGATCGCGTCGAATTCCTCTTCCTGGGTGGCTTGCTTGAACAGATCCAATAGTGCTTTCATGAGTGATCCCTCGCCCGATTAATAACGTTCCAGATCAATATCGATGCCCAGACTGCGGATTTCCTTCACCAGCACGTTGAAGGATTCCGGCATGCCGGCGTCAATCTTGTGGTCGCCCTTGACGATGTTTTCATACACCTTGGTACGGCCGTTCACATCGTCCGACTTGA
The DNA here is from genome assembly GCA_035635075.1 of Thiobacillaceae bacterium. Taxonomy (GTDB): domain Bacteria; phylum Pseudomonadota; class Gammaproteobacteria; order Burkholderiales; family Thiobacillaceae; genus DASQBT01. Next base: position 7,657 of record DASQBT010000032.1, read on the forward strand.
CGGTGAGCATTTCCTGCAGGGTGTAGGAGGCGCCGTAGGCCTCCAGGGCCCACACTTCCATCTCGCCGAAGCGCTGCCCGCCAAACTGCGCCTTGCCGCCAAGCGGCTGCTGGGTCACCAGGCTGTACGGTCCGGTGGAGCGGGCGTGCATCTTGTCGTCCACCAGATGGTGCAGCTTCAGGACGTGCATGTAGCCGACCGTCACCGGGCGCTCGAAGGCCTCGCCGGTGCGGCCATCGTAGAGGGTCACCTGACCGCCCTGCGGGAGGTCCGCGAGCTTGAGCATGTGCCGGATCTCGTCTTCGCCGGCCCCGTCGAATACGGGGGTGGCAAACGGCACCCCTTCACGCAGATTATCCGCCATGGCAAGAATCTCCTCGTCCGAAAAGCTCGTGAGATCGGCTTTCTGCCCGGTGGAGTTGTAGATCTCGTCGAGGAAATCGCGCATCTGCTTGGCCTTGACCTGCTGGTCGAGCATCCTGCCGATCTTGATCCCCAATCCCTTTGCCGCCCAGCCCAGATGGGTCTCCAGAATTTGGCCCACGTTCATCCGTGATGGCACACCCAGCGGATTCAGCACGATGTCGGCAGGGGTTCCGTCAGCCATGTAGGGCAGATCTTCGATAGGCACGATCTTCGATACCACGCCCTTGTTGCCGTGGCGTCCCGCCATCTTGTCGCCGGGCTGCAGCCGGCGCTTCACTGCCATATAGACCTTGACCATTTTCTGCACCCCGGGCGGTAGTTCGTCTCCCTGGGTGAGCTTCTTCTTCTTCTCCTCGAACATGGATTCAAATTCGACTCGCTTCTGCACCAAGCCGTCCTTGATCGCCTCCATCTGCCGGCTGGCTTCTTCATCGGCCATGCGAATGTCGAACCAGTCATGGCCAGGCAGGGATTCCAGATACTCACGCGTAATCTTGGAGCCCTTGGCCAGCTTCTTGGGGCCGCCGTTGACCGTCTTGCTGAGCAGCATGCGGCCAAGCCGGGCAAAGGCGTCGGCTTCCACGATCCGCATGCGGTCGGCCAGGTCTTTTTTGTATTCGGCCAGCTGCGCATCGATAATGGACTGGGCGCGCTTGTCGCGCTCGATGCCTTCGCGGGTGAAAACCTGGACGTCAATAACCGTGCCGCTCATGCCGGACGGGACGCGCAAGGAGGTGTCCTTGACGTCGGATGCCTTCTCGCCAAAGATGGCGCGCAGCAGTTTCTCTTCCGGGGTCAGCTGGGTTTCGCCCTTGGGCGTCACCTTGCCCACCAGCACATCGCCTGCTTCCACTTCGGCGCCGATGGAAATGATGCCAGATTCGTCCAGCCGGCCCAATTGGCGTTCCGCCAGATTGGAAATATCCCGGGTGATCTCTTCCGCACCCAGCTTGGTGTCACGGGCGACGACAGAGAGCTCCTCGATGTGGATCGAAGTGTAGCGATCTTCCGCGACCACCCGCTCGGAAATCAGGATCGAGTCCTCGAAGTTGTAGCCGTTCCACGGCATGAAGGCGACCAGCATGTTCTGCCCCATCGCCAGTTCACCCAGGTCGGTGGAAGCGCCATCGGCGATTACATCGCCGCGTGCAATAACGTCGCCCATCTTGACAATGGGACGCTGGTTGATGTTGGTGTTCTGGTTGGAACGGGTGTACTTGATGAGTGAATAAATATCCACCCCCACCTCGCCCGCCTTGGCTTCGTCGTCATTTACCCGCACCACGATCCGGCCCGCGTCCACATAGTCGACGATGCCGCCGCGCAGCGCGGTAACCACGGTGCCCGAGTCCACTGCCGCGGTGCGTTCGACGCCGGTGCCGACCAGGGATTTCTCCGGCCGCAGGCAGGGCACGCCCTGACGCTGCATGTTGGAACCCATCAGCGCGCGGTTGGCATCGTCGTGTTCGAGGAAGGGGATAAGGGAAGCTGCCACCGACACCACCTGCGAGGGCGACACGTCCATGTACTGGATGCGCTCGGTGGTGGACAGGGTGAATTCGTTCTTGTGCCGGCAGGACACCAGGTCGTCCTTGAATCCGCCCTTGGCATCCAGGTCTGCATTGGCCTGTGCGATCACGTACTGGGCCTCTTCAATCGCGGACAAATACTCGATTTCGTCGGTTACCTTGGCGTCCTTCACCTTGCGGTAAGGGGTTTCGATGAAACCATACCAGTTGGTGCGGGCATATAAAGCGAGCGAGTTGATCAAGCCGATGTTCGGGCCCTCCGGCGTTTCGATCGGGCACACCCGGCCGTAATGCGTGGGGTGCACATCGCGCACCTCGAAGCCTGCTCGCTCGCGCGTCAGGCCGCCCGGGCCCAGGGCGGAAACCCGGCGCTTGTGGGTGATCTCGGACAGCGGGTTGGTCTGGTCCATGAACTGCGAAAGCTGGCTGGAGCCGAAGAATTCCTTGATTGCGGCGCTCACCGGCTTGGCATTGATCAGGTCGTGCGGCATCAGGTTGTCGGATTCGGCCTGCGACAAGCGCTCGCGCACTGCTCTTTCCACCCGCACCAGACCGGCGCGGAACTGGTTTTCCGCCAGTTCCCCCACCGAGCGCACCCGGCGATTGCCCAAGTGGTCGATGTCGTCAATCTCGCCGCGGCCATTGCGCAGCTCGACCAGGATCTTCATCACGGCCACGATGTCGTTTGTATCGATGTTGCCTGAGCCGTCCAGTTGCTCGCGGCCAACGCGGCGGTTGAACTTCATGCGCCCGACCGCGGACAGGTCGTAGGTATCGGGGCTGAAGAACAGGCGTTGAAACAGGGCTTCCACCGCATCTTCCGTGGGCGGCTCGCCGGGACGCATCATGCGGTAGATGGCAACCCGTGCAGCCTGCTGATCGGCGGTTTCGTCGACACGCAGGGTGTTGGACATGTAAGGACCCTGGTCCAGGTCGTTCACGTACAAAGTCTGAATGCGCCCCACGCCGGCGATGGCGAGCTTTTCCAGCAGGGTCTCGGTGATTTCATCATTGGCGTTCGCCAGCACCTCACCCGTGGACTGATCCACCACGTCGTGCGACAAGATCCGGCCGACCACGAACTCCGCGGGAATCGCCCACATTTTGACTCCGGCGGCATCCAGCTCGCGGATATGCTTGGCGGTGATGCGCTTGTCCTTGGCGACAATCACCTTGCCGTCCTTGCCACAGATGTCGAAGCGCGCAATCTCGCCGCGCAGCCGGTCGGGCACCAGCTCGAACTGTATGCCCTGGCTGTTGATATGGAAGGTGTCCTTGCTGAAGAAGGCATCGAGGATTCCCTCCGCGTTGAACCCCAGGGCCTTCAGCAGTATGGTGGCCGGCATCTTGCGGCGCCGGTCGACGCGGAAATACAGCAAGTCCTTGGGATCGAACTCGAAGTCCAGCCAGGATCCACGATAGGGAATGATACGGGCCGAAAACAGCAGTTTGCCGGAGGAATGGGTCTTGCCCCGGTCATGCTCGAAGAACACGCCAGGCGAGCGATGCAGCTGCGACACGATGACGCGCTCGGTGCCGTTGATGATGAACGAGCCGGAAGGCGTCATCAGGGGAATTTCCCCCATGTACACTTCCTGTTCCTTGACCTCCTTGATCGTGGGCTTGGACGCTTCCTTGTCCATGATCACCAGGCGCACCTTGGCGCGCAGCGGGGCGCAGAAAGTCAGCCCGCGCTGCTGGCATTCTTTCATGTCGAACGCCGGTTCGCCCATGGTGTAATTGACGTACTCCAGGCGGGCGTTGCCCGAATGGCTGACAATGGGGAAGATGGACGTAAACGCAGCCTGCAGGCCCTCGTTCAGCCGTTCATCGGCGGGACGCTCGGTTTGCAGGAATGCCCTGTAGGAATCGAGCTGAGTCGCCAGCAGAAAGGGTGCGGTCAGCACGCTTGGGCGCTTGGCGAAGCTCTTGCGAATACGTTTCTTCTCGGTGAAGGTATAGCCCATGGAGTCTCCTTACTGGCAAGGGTGATGGGACAAGAAAAGCGCATGCGAATTCCCTCGAACAACCGAGCCCGTGACCACCCCGGACATTTCGACCTGGGTGGGAACCTCGTTTGCGAGGGCAATCGGGTGCATACGTTTCATTGGCAACACACCTAAAAAGCACATAACCCGGAGCCTTTGCAGGATCTCCGGGCGTGCTGCTTAGGTGTGTCCGCAGCGGCCAGCCGCTGCGAAGCACACGCGAGCCTTACTTGATCTCGACCTTGGCGCCGGCGTCTTCCAACTGCTTCTTGAGCGCTTCGGCGTCAGCCTTGTTAATGCCTTCCTTGACGGGCTTCGGCGCGCCGTCGACCAGATCCTTGGCCTCCTTCAGGCCCAGGCCGGTTGCAGCACGCACCACCTTGATCACTTCGACCTTCTTTTCGCCGGTGGCGGCGAGCACAACGGTGAATTCGGTCTGCTCTTCAACTGCCGCGGCAGCGGCGGCAGGGGCAGCGGACACAGCCACTGCGGCGGCGGCAGCGGACACACCGAACTTGTCTTCCATTTCCTTAATCAACTCGGACAGATCCAGCACGGTCATACCGGCGATGGCGTCGAGAATTTCAGCTTTAGATACGGCCATTTATAACTCCTGTCAGGTTCGTGAATAGATGAATAAATTAGGCAGCCTGCTTTTGATCGCGGACCGCGGCCAAGCCACGCACAAATTTGGTCGGCACCTCGTTGAGGGTGCGGACAAACTGGGCGATGGGGGCCTGCATGGTGCCGAGCAATTTGGCAAGCAGTTCTTCACGGCTCGGCATGGCCGCCAGGTTCGACACGTCCTTGGCGGACATGACAAAATTGGCCATGGCGCCCGCCTTGATGACGAACTTTTCGTTGCCTTTGGCGAACTCGTGCAACACCTTGGCGGCCGCTACCGGATCCCGGGAAATACCGTATGCCAGCGGGCCGACCATCTGGTCGGCCAAACCGGAAAACGGCGTATCCTGGACAGCGCGGCGCGCGAGGGTGTTCTTGAGGATGCGGAAATAGACCCCGGAACTGCGCGCTTTCACGCGCAGCTGGGTCATGTCAGCAACCCCCAGTCCGCGATACTCGGCCACCACCACGGTCTGAGCCCGAGCGATCTGCTCGCTGATCTCGGCGACGACGGCCTTCTTCTCTTCAAGATTTAGACTCAAGGTCTAACCTCCTTCTGCGTGACAAGCCGGAAACCGGCTTGTTTGGCAACCTTGACAGGAAAATCCTGCCTTCGGGTGCGCCATCTGCGGGGGGTTCAGGGATCAGAGGTCAGGAATCAGGGATCAGAAAAATCCCATCGCCTTGCCGCTTCGCCCTTCAATTAAGTGCAGGTTTTCGAATCGGGGTTCACTGATTACTGATCCCTGATTCCTGATCCCTGCAGCCCTCCGGTCTTTGATAACCCCGGTCTTGCGGGAGCAAGTCCGGGCCCAAAGTTCGTTAAACAACTACCACCAATTAAGCATCAAGCCCCGGGTCAGGTCTTTCTGATTCCTGACCTCTGATCCTGATCCCTGTCGCATCAGCCTGCGAGACTGCCCTGATCGACCCGTATACCCACGCCCATGGTGCTAGAGACGGACATCTTCTTCAGGTATATGCCCTTGGAAGCAGAGGGCTTGGCCTTCTGCAAGGCCTCCACCAGTGCCTGCAAGTTGACCTTCAGATCGTCGGCAGCAAACGATGCGCGGCCGATCGTGCAGTGAACGATACCCGCCTTGTCGGTGCGGTATTGAACCTGACCCGCCTTGGCATTTTTCACCGCTTCGCTCACGTTCGGGGTCACGGTGCCTACCTTGGGGTTGGGCATCAGGCCGCGCGGGCCCAGTATCTGGCCCAGTTGACCCACGACCCGCATCGCATCCGGTGTGGCGATCACCACATCGAAATCCATCTTGCCTGCCTTGACATCGGCAGCCAAATCCTCGAATCCTACTATGTCGGCTCCCGCGGCCCTGGCCGCCTCGGCATTGGCGCCCTGGGCGAATACCGCCACGCGCACCGTTTTCCCAGTGCCTTTGGGCAGGACGACGGAGCCGCGCACCATTTGATCGGATTTGCGCGCATCGATGCCCAGGTTGACCGCCACGTCGACCGATTCATCAAATTTGGCCGTGGCAGTTTCCTTCACCAGTTGCAAGGCTTCCATCACGGGGTAGGCCTTGGTCCGATCGATCCTGCTCTTGATCGCTTGCAAGCGCTTGGAAATGCCCATGATTACACCTCTGCATCCACGCCCATGGAGCGGGCGGAGCCGGCTATGGTGCGCACGGCTGCATCCATGTCAGCTGCCGTCAGATCCGGCATCTTCATTTTGGCTATTTCCTCCAGCTGGGCGCGGGAGATCTTGCCCACCTTATCCGTGTGGGGCTTGGCCGAACCCTTGTCCAGTTTGATGGCTTTCTTGATCAGCACGGTTGCGGGCGGCGTCTTCATCACGAAGGTGAAGCTCTTGTCCGCAAAAGCGGTGATCACCACCGGCACGGGCAGGCCCGGCTCCATGCCCTGCGTCTTGGCATTGAACGACTTGCAGAACTCCATGATGTTCAGGCCACGCTGACCGAGCGCCGGACCGATCGGCGGCGAAGGATTGGCCTTCCCCGCCGGCACTTGCAGCTTGATATAGCCGACTACTTTCTTTGCCATGATGGCTCCTGTTTAAGTGAGTGCCAACGCGCGTTCGGCCCTGCCTATTTGCGCTCCTCGTTTACCGGCCCGTCCCGCGGGTAGACCGTTTGTCAGGCCTTCTCGACCTGACCGAAATCCAGTTCAACCGGTGTGGCGCGGCCAAAAATCGTCACCGACACCCGCAGCTTGTTCTTGTCGTAGTTCACCTCCTCCACATTGCCGTGAAAGTCGTTGAACGGACCATCGATCACGCGCACCGCCTGGCCAACCTCGAACAATACCTTGGGCTTGGGTTTCTCCACGCCTTCGCGCATCTGATCCATGATCGCCTGGACTTCCTTTTCGGAAATCGGCGTCGGCTTCATGGCGCTGCCGCCGACGAAGCCGGTGACTTTCGGCGTGCTTTTCACCAGATGCCAGGTGTCATCGGCCATGTCCATCTGCACCAGGACATAGCCGGGAAAAAACTTGCGCTCGGACACGGCCTTCTGTCCGCCCTTCATTTCCACCACCTCTTCCACAGGCACGAGAATTTCACCGAAACGGTCTTTCATGCCATCGCGCTCGATGCGCTCCTTAAGAGCACGCGCAACGCTTTTCTCGAAACCTGAATAGGCATGGACGACGTACCAGCGCATCGTCATGTTCAACCCCGCCCCATGGCCATTTTCATTACCCACCCCAGACCGGAATCAACCAGCCACATAAATATCGCCATGGCCAGCACGAAGGCCATCACCACTCCGGTGGATTGCAGGGTCTCCTTGCGTGTAGGCCAAACTACCTTGCCTGCCTCAACCCAGGACTCCCGGGCAAACCCGGCGAACAGTTGTCCAGGAACGGTAAAGCGCGCCATTGCCACGCCCGCGATAAGTCCGCCCAGCACGGACAATACCCGCACAATCATGGGGTAATCGGTCAGCAGATAGAAACCCGCAAGACCTGCCACCACGAAAAGTACTGCCAACAGCAGCTTTATTTTGTCCATCATTCCCGGTCAACCCGGTTTATCCATTCCAAATCTGGCAGGCCAGGAGGGAATCGAACCCCCAACCTTCGGTTTTGGAGACCGACGCTCTGCCAATTGAGCTACTGGCCTGTATTCCGTGTGGCGTAAGGACCCGGTGTGAATTGTGGGCTTGAATCAACCCACAAGCCTCATCCTCAACTCCAAATCTTTACTCAATCACTTTCGCCACCACGCCGGCGCCGACGGTGCGGCCGCCTTCGCGGATCGCAAAGCGCAGGCCTTCTTCCATGGCAATCGGCGCAATCAGGGCAACGGTAATGCTGATGTTGTCGCCCGGCATCACC
>DASQBT010000033.1:0-2345 GCA_035635075.1 Thiobacillaceae bacterium
CCGCCCTTGTGGCGGGTGGTGATATGGCCATTATTGTTGCGCCCCGACCCGCGTTTCTTGGATTCAACCAGCTTGGCGACAGGCGCACCCTTGTGCAGGTTGGGGCTGACGACCTTCACCACGGCGCGGCGGCCAGCGGAAGTCGGTTTAACTTTGACGAGAGCCATGTCGTTTTCCCCTACTGGCCAACGGTCAGGTCAAGTTCCTGGCCGGGTTTGATGCTGACGTAAGCCTTTTTCCAGTCCTGGCGACGACCCGTGATACGGCCGGAACGCTTGGTCTTGCCTTTGACGTTGGCCACCTGCACGCCCGTTACCTCAACCTTGAACAAATGTTCTACTGCGGCGGAAATTTCCTGTTTGGTCGCATCGGACAGAACCCGGAACACCACTTGATTCAACTTGTCGGCCACCCGAGTGCTCTTTTCGGATACAACCGGCGCGAGAATGACCTTGAGCAGACGCTCCACATGAGTTGCGCTCATCACAGCATCTCCTCGAATTGCTTGACCGCCTGCTTGGTCATCAGCACGTTGCCGAACTTCATCAGGCTCCAAGGGTCCACATGTCGTGGCTCAACCACATATACATTGATCAGGTTGCGGGACGACAACCACAGGTTGTCGTCCACGCTGTCGGCAATGATCATGACCTTGTCATAACCCATGCCTTTGAGCTTCTGCGCAAGCAGTTTGGTCTTGGGCGCATTGACCCCCAGTCCGTCCACCACTTTCAGCCTGCCGTCGCGGGCCAACTGGGACAGTATTGTGGCGACGCCGGCACGGTACATCTTGCGATTGACCTTTTGTCCGTAGTTTTCCTCGCCCGTATTCGGGAAAATCTTGCCGCCGCCGCGCCACAGCGGGCTGGAAGTCATGCCGGCGCGAGCGCGGCCGGTACCCTTCTGACGGAAAGGCTTCTTGGTGCTGTGCCTCACCTCTTCACGGTCCTTCTGCTTGCTGTTTCCGCTGCGCGCGTTGGACATGTAGGCAATGACTACCTGATGCACCAGCGCTTCGTTGTAATCGCGGGCGAAAATTTCATCAGAGGCGGCCAGGCTGGACGCCTGGTCGCCCTGAGCGTTAATCACAGTCAATTCCATCACGCGCCCCCTTTTACTGCGGGGCGCACAAGAATTTCGCCGCCCTTGGAACCCGGCACCGCGCCCTTCACCAGCAGCAGGCCACGCGCGACGTCGACACGGGCGATTTCGAGATTCTGCACGGTGCGATTGACGCCACCCAGATGGCCGGCCATGCGCTTGCCGGGAAACACGCGGCCTGGATCCTGGGCCATGCCGATGGAACCGGGAACATTGTGCGATCGGGAGTTACCGTGGGAAGCACGTTGCGACTTGAAATGATGGCGCTTGATCACGCCGGCGAATCCTTTGCCTTGGGTGAACCCGGACACGTCCACCATCTGGCCCGGCTGGAAGATTTCCACGCTGATTGCAGCGCCGGCCGGGTACTGGGGAAGCGCATCGGCCGCCACCGGAAATTCCCGCATGCTCTCGCCCGCTTCCACGCCGGCCTTGGCAAAATGGCCAGCCTGTGCCTTGTTGACGCGGCTGTTGCGACGCGCGCCAAATGTCACCTGGACGGCGTTGTAGCCATCGACGGCTTCAGTCTTGATCTGAGTCACGCGATTATTCGACACGTCCAGCACGGTCACCGGAACGGAGGCCCCGTCCTCAGTGAAGATGCGGGTCATGCCGACCTTACGGCCGACGAGTCCGACGCTCATTTTCATTTTCCTCTTATGAAACCCCGGGCTGGCTAAGCCAATCCGGGCGCCGATTGCAATTGACCGGCTACCATGCCCCCACGCCGGGGGCCGTAACAGCAAAGCGCGAGATTCTACCCGCGTTTCACCTTCGATTCAAGCAAACGTTGACTAAAGCTTGATTTCGACGTCCACACCGGCCGGAAGGTCCAGTTTCATCAATGCATCCACGGTCTTGTCGGTGGGATCGATGATGTCCATCAATCGGCGATGGGTGCGGATTTCGAACTGGTCCCGGGCTGTCTTGTTGACATGCGGGGAGCTGAGTACATCAAATCGCTCAATGGACGTGGGCAAGGGCACCGGCCCTTTTACCACCGCACCGGTACGCTTGGCGGTTTCCACAATCTCAAGCGCCGACTGGTCAATCAGTTTGTAATCGAATGCTTTAAGGCGAATACGGATTTTCTGGCTTTGCATAATCTTTACTCAATCACTTTCGCCACCACGCCGGCGCCGACGGTGCGGCCGCCTTCGCGGATCGCAAAGCGCAGGCCTTCTTCCATGGCAATCGGCGCAATCAGGGCAACGGTAATGCTGATGTTGTCGCCCGGCATCACC
>DASQBT010000034.1:0-3843 GCA_035635075.1 Thiobacillaceae bacterium
TTCGCGCCCGGAAACGGGTCGAGGCAGAGGCGCTCGCCGTCGCCGAGAAGACCAGGGAGCGGCTGCACCGGATCGCCGATGTCCTTGATGCGGTGGTGAGCGCAGCCGAAGCGGGTGCCGACATCGCCGCGGCGGTGGCGGAAATCGCCCCGCTCGAGACGGTGGCAGCGGATTCGGTCGCCCTGCGCCGGTCGATGCGAAGCGGCAAGCCGGACTATCTCGACGAGCTGGGGCGCGAACACCGCGGTTTCCGACTGCTCGGGCCACGGTTGCGAGATCGCATCGAACCCGTGGCGGCCCGGTAATGGATCCGCTTCTTCGTGCCTTGAGCATGCGGCGGCGACGGTCGGCGATCACTCCCCTCTGCCGCGCCGATCGGCCACATCGAGCCGCGCTGGCGCAAACACGTCGTTCGAGGGCCGGCGATCGATCGCGCCTATTACGAGCTCGCCACCTACTTCGGGCTGGCCAGCGCCCTCGGCTGCGGCGACGTGTGGGCGCCCGCATCCCGAATGCATCGGGCGATCGAGGAACTGATCGCCCCGTTGCCGCCGCCCACCGCAGCCGCGCCCGCGATCGTCAGCCAAAGCGCCTCGTCCGAGGGCTACCTTGCAGAACGCTCGGCAATGCTCGACGCCGCGTTGCGCGCAACCGCGCACGGGATCGCGGCGCAGCGCCCCACGCTGTTCGACGGCGAAAGGCTGCGCTTCCCCAGGCCACCTGCGTCCGGCGAGGACGACCCGACGCATGGACTGGCCACCCGGGCCTACCGGCTGATGCCCAAGGTGCGCGTCACTGACCTGCTCGAGGAGGTCGACACCTGGACGGGCTTCGGCGACCACTTCGGCCACGTCTCGACGGTCGGACAGCGTCGAGCGCGACCCGAACGGCTTTCTTCCCCTGCGCCTCAACGCCGAGCCTGCCTACCGTGAATCCGTGTCCCAATAATGCACTGAGGCCCAGCAGTGCCGCCGCTCCGCCCGGCCGGTCGGTCAGGCCTGTAGTGTTGCAAAAATGTCCAGACGACAGGATGTAGGTAACGCAGGTGGGCTCTAAGCACTACATGTTTGTGGTTTCTCAAGTTTGCAGCAGTGCCACCGGCCGTCAAGACGAACTCCTCGATATTTTGACCCCGACCCGTGACGCTACCTGTGATGGTCATGGAGACCATTTCGTGGTACACGTTGCGTGCTAAGGAACTAGTCACATCCTCGGCATACATAATTAGGCCACAATGTCCTTCTTCAATAAATCATTGAAGGTCGCCGAAATAGAAGCGGCGGAGAGATAAATGTACAACCGTATGCAAAACCCTGCTCTGATTTATTTACACCGTCCTTTCACTGGTGTTGCTCATCTGTAGCAAATTCAGGGGAGAAGTCTATGCCAAAACGTCTGAATGCCTTGCTAAGAATGAGTGTAACGCTTGGGCTTTCGCTGTTCTTTTCTTATGTTTTCCCAGACACTGTTTTTGGTCAGTTGGGTACCAACGTTCCTGACGATGCAACGTTGGTTGCTCGGCGCCAAGCCGAAGTCAGCTCAGGCTTCGTGGTTGAGGCTCCGAATCAAGATCTGCGTCCAGCGGAGCGTGTCCGCCGCGATACCTTTGGCGATGTGGGACTTGCCCCACTGAGTACGGCGGATCAATTGGAGCGCTTGCTCTTTCCTTCTGTTCCGCCATCCACTCACGAGAGAGTGCTAGAAGGGGCGTCGTTCTTCACGACTCCACACACCGCCACGCAAGGCGCAGGGGCGATGGCAAACCAAACCAGATGTGCAGGCTGTCACCTCAATAACCTTGAGTCGGTTCCGCGTGTGGGGCTGCTCACGGGTATCTCCAACGTCAGTCGTGCTGGACGGTCAACCCCCACCAACTTCAGTTTCACCTCGGGTGATACCACAAATGGTGGTAGACCCGCGGGTGTGCGTCTCGATCCAGTCAATCCATATGGCTCTGTTGACTTGAGTATCATTAGTAAGGCCGATCCGGCTTTGGATGCGATTAATAATACCGGGCGAAACGCTGCTTTTACGATTTTCGGGGACTTTTCACCGTCGGTTGAAAGGCACGATCCGACCCAATCATTCGATCCGCTGGATGGTTCTCCCAACCGCGTCACCGGTAATGCACAAAATTTTGGTGGTTTCGTGCAGCATACACGCCCCCCGATAGAGCAGCTTGAAGCCATGGGCATAGGTTGCAAGCCCGATGCGATCCCAAGCATAGCGGAAGATAGAAATCTCGGCACGATTGATCCAATTACGGGTTTGTCCGCAACTGGATTTCGACGTGGTGTCGGTGAACGCGCTGGCCCGCCTTATATCGGTCGTGGCCTGATGGAGGCTATTCCGACTCAGGACATCACCAACGCTCCCGACCCATCCGATAGTAGAGGGGGCAATTCGTCGCTGGCAACTGCTATATTCCAGTGCACTGGTGATTGTGTTACGGGTGCGGTCAATATTATTCCTGCCAATTCACCACCGACTCTGGCTGCGGGGGTAGGGCGTTTTGGCTTACGTGCGAATGGCGCGGAGTTACTACAATTTATCATTGGGGGCTTGCAAGGTGAGCTGGGGCTCACGAGCTTGGCTAATAATAGAGAGATAAATATTGCGGATCCGAATATTGCTCCTTACAATAAAAACTGTCGAAATCCAGTAGACGATCCCGAGGCTCACCTCAGCATTCCATTCAGTGTGCGTAATTTTTTGCGCTTGACGGCTCCTCCAGAATTCGGCCGCGGTCTCTTGGCAGTGCTGAATTCCGAGGATCCCTCTCGGCCGCATTCTGGCAACGGTCATGCGGCCAGGATTCAACGGGGGGCACAGCTTTTTGGTATTGATATCACTGCCTTTGCCAACCGGATGATCCCCGGTCGTATGCCTAACGGAGGCGATGGTCGCGATCCCAATGCGATCAACCAGACCGATCAAATGGTAGGTTGCGTGAGCTGCCATACCCCGGTTCAAAGAACCGGTCGGTCACCTGCTGTTGGGGATCCATCGTTGGGTGCTGATGAAGCCGCGGTCGGCGACATTCTTAGCTACCGTTGGGCGCCGATTTTCTCGGATCTGCTTCTGCATAAAGGCCCCACCATCGATGCAGAGCGGTTTGCACCAACTCCACGCGATCCAATCCTTGTAAGCAGAGGTTCAGATGGAGATCATAATCGCACAGAGACGTATGATCTGCCCCGTAACCTAACTGATGATATCTTCTCAAACCAGAAAGCAACTGCTAAGGGTGAGGAGTTCCGTACACCGCCCCTGATGGGGATTGGCAGGGTTGGCCCTCCGTTCTTGCATGATGCTCGCGTTTACTTAAGTAACCTTACCCGTGACACTGCGCCTGCGAGTACTGTGGTTACCAATAGCGAAGCGACCAATGCACCATTGGTTGTTCGTTCAGTAGATGATGCGCTTCTTGCAGCGATCGAGCTACATGACCTGCCTGCACCAGATGACAATAAGACCTCCAAGCTGCCGGGTGGTGGATGTCCTGTTCCTCCGGGCGGCAAAGTCTCCAATGAGATTGGCAATGTTATCGACTATGGCTCATCGCCAGAGGATGTCATTTGCCCGCCTTACACCAGTGCTCCGACCACTCATCGAAGTGAAGCGCGCGAGATTATCCGGCGTTTCCGTTCTCTAACGCCTTCTGATCAACAAGCGATAATTGAGTTCTTGAAGGAGCTCTAGCAGGCTGCGGAAAAGGGCTCGATTTTGACGTCATGGCGTGATTCGATACCACTAATTGGAAAGGGGATATCGATGCGCGGTGGCGAGGTTCGGTCGGGCAGCTTGTTCAGCTATGTCGATCTGGAGGCGCGGGTGGCGCAT
>DASQBT010000035.1:0-7391 GCA_035635075.1 Thiobacillaceae bacterium
GCGGCTTGCCTTTGGGTGCCATGTGGTAATCGCCGGTGCGGCACAAGACACCATTGATGGTGGCGTCGCCTTCCAGCACCAGTGATTCTTCCTCAAGCCCGTCCCCGTGTGGCGGAAGCCGGCTGCCCGGTGCCATGCGCAGCAGAAACGAGCGGCTGCGCCCGTCCTGCCTGAGCAGTTTGATTTCCACGCCCTTGAGCACCTTGACCCATTCGCCTTGGTGGCTGCGCGCATAGCGGAACTCGGCTTCCGGTTCATGAATCCGCTGGAACAGCTTTTCCTGCATGCGGACGATCGCCGTCGTTTCGGGATGCACCGGTTTCAGGTCTGGCGCCAGCCCGTCGATGAGGGCTGGGTCACGGCAAGTGTTGGTTTTTCTTGCCTAGCCCCCCGGGTCCCCGCTTGACTGAACTGGCCTGCCTCATGTGGCAGGCCAGTTGCTGCCCTGTAGCGCGCGCCTAGTGGCCCATCATCATCTTCATCATTTCCTGCATGGCATCCATGCGTTTTTCCAGCGAGTGGAGCCGGGCCATCGTGGCGTCATCCTTCATGCCGCCCATACCACCCATGCCCATGCCGCCCATGCCCATGCCACCCATGCCACCCATGCCACCCATGCCACCCATGCCACCCATGCCCATACCGCCCATGTCACAGCCTTTCTTGCCCATCATGCCCATCATACCGCCGCCTTTGCCACCACGATCGCAGGCATCGTCCATCTTCATTTCTTCACAGTGGCAGTACTCGTGCCGCTTGTGCATGCCGCGCATGTGGTCCATGTCACAATCTCCTTTTCCCATTCCCATGCCGGGACCCATCCCCCTGCCGGGACCCATTCCCATGCCGGGACCCATTCCCGGCCCGCCGACTCCCAGTTTGGTCCGGGCCAGTATCATATTGTCATGCTGGGCGGTCATGTAATCCTGCATGAGTTTCTGCCGCTCTGCCGCGTCCTTGGTGTCCTTCATCTTCGCCAGCGCGTCACGCATCTTGTCCAGATTCGCGTCCATTTTTTGCAGCGAGTCCGCGGCGGCATCGTCGGCAGGCATGGGCGTGTCCGCAGGCATGGGCATGGACATGGGCATGTCTGCGGGCGCAGAGGCCGCGGCAGGTGCGGCAGTCGTGTCGGCACTGGGCCCCTCGGCCCAGGCTGCGGCGGTCAATAACATGCTCACTGCAATGACTATCGGTTTGAGCTTCATGGTGTTCTCCTTAACTACGGTCGAGAGGATGACAGGGCAACCCTGTCGGATTGATCCCTTTTCAGGGGGCTTTGGTTTCCAGATGGGTGACGGTCAGCATACCCTTGACGCGATCGGCAACAAAGCGCACCGAGTCGCCGGGCTTGACCCGCTTCAGCATCGCCGGGTCGCTGACGCGGAATGTCATGGTCATGGCGGGCATACCCAGCTTGTACAGTTCGCCATGGCGTATGGTGATCTTGCCGGCGGCCCGGTCCACCTTGCGGATCACCCCTTCGCTCATGGGCATGTTTTGCATGTCCTGTGCTGCGTGTTCCTGAGGCGCGGCCCAGACGGGCAAGCCGATTCCGCCCAGCAACAGTGCAAACAGTAAGCTTTGGGCTTTCATCATGCATCTCCTTTAAGTGGTTATAGTCCCGGAAGTTCAGTCCGGGTTGCCGAATTTGAGTGGACTTTGTTGATGGTGTTCCATGCGCCCACCGGTTTGCGACCACAGCAGGCGACCACGGGTATCCTACTCCCGTCGGGTGTAGGGTTCCGATTTTTGTGCTGTGGGGATCAGGCGGACGTTCTGGTCCGTAGGCAAGAAGCTCAACTCGCCAAGCATGTGCGCTGGCGCCGCGTGCGGCCACTGCGGAAGCAGGCTGTGACGCTGGCGCTGGACAAGGAGAATCAGATAAATTAGGATTCTCAAGTCCTGATTGAAATCCGCCGTAGTCTGCTTGTTCTGCTGCAAAACGCCGAGGTGCCATGGATCTGCCGCTCTTAGTCAAATACAGTCAGCCGGGGCCTCGCTACACGTCTTACCCGCCGGCTCCCCATTTCAGTGCTTCGTTTGACCCGGCCTATTGGCAGGATGAACTGATACAAAGCCAGGATCCGGCGCGGCCCATTTCCCTGTACATCCATATCCCGTTCTGCGACACGCTGTGCTATTACTGCGGCTGCAACATGGTGGCAACAGGCGATTACGCCAAGGCTGACCGGTATCTCGCCTACCTGATTGCGGAAATCGACCGGGTGGCCGCCCTCACGTATGTCAATCGCGAGGTGGTGCAGATGCACTGGGGCGGCGGCACCCCCACTTACCTGCATCCCGCCGACATTCGCGGGCTGGCCGCTCACCTGCGCAAGCGGTTCAGGTTCACTCCCGACGCGGAAGTGGCCGTGGAGGTGGATCCCCGCGGCCTGACTCGGGAGCATGTCATCGCCTTGCGCGAAAGCGGTTTCAACCGCGCAAGCCTGGGCGTGCAGGATCTGGACGAAACCGTGCAGAAGGCGGTCAACCGCGTGCAGCCTCTGGCCCTGATTGAGGAAGTCTATGGGTGGTTCCGTTCCGAAGGATTTGCCAGCATCAACCTGGACTTGATGACCGGCTTGCCCCATCAGACGCTGGACAGCTACCGGCGCACCCTGGCTGAGATCGTGCGGCTCAATCCGGACCGTCTGGCAGTGTTCGGCTATGCCCATGTACCCTGGCTGAAAAAACACCAGAAACTGATCCTGGAACCGGATCTGCCAAATTTCGAATCCCGCATGAGCATGCAGGAATTGATACTCGAGACGCTGGAGGCGGCGGGTTACGTGCATATCGGCATGGATCACTTCGCCAAGCCCGAGGATTCTCTGGTGCAGGCCCAACGCAACAGGACTTTGTGGCGCAACTTTCAGGGCTACACCACCCACCGGCATGCGGATATCTATGCGTTTGGCGTCTCGGCGATCAGCCAGACCGAGACCGTGTATGCCCAGAATGAAAAGCGTCTGGTGGCCTACCAGCAAAAGATCGATCGCGGTGAGCTTGCTACCGAAAAAGGCTATCGCTTGAGCCGGGACGACCGCATTCGGCGCGATGTGATCACCGAATTGATGTGCGATCTGGAACTGAATATGGCGAACATTTCCCAGCGCTGGTGCCTGGAGTTCGATGTGTACTTCGCCGACAGCTTGAAGGCGCTGGCGCCCCTCGCTCAGGACGGGCTCGTGCAAGTGAGCGGCGGCGTAATTCGCGTAACCGCACTGGGCCGCCTGTTCCTGCGCAACATTGCCATGTGCTTCGATGCCTATCTGCGGCGCAAGAGCGGAAGCGAACAACCGCGCTATTCAAAGACGGCTTGATTCAGGGGCTAGGGGTCACGGGTCGGGGTTGTTGCGGGCTGCGCCCGCGTATCTCCCCGAATCCTGAATCCTAACCCCTGAATCCTGCTTAGCGCACAACCCCGGCCATGATCGCATCTTCCTCCTTGGCCAGGTTGAACAGCGCAGTCGCGACGTCGCCTTTGGCCATCTTCGCGGTCAGGGCGGTATTGAAGCGCATC
Organism: Thiobacillaceae bacterium; assembly: GCA_035635075.1. GTDB lineage: Bacteria > Pseudomonadota > Gammaproteobacteria > Burkholderiales > Thiobacillaceae > DASQBT01. The sequence continues at coordinate 3,524 of DASQBT010000035.1, forward strand.
ACATAGATCTTGCCGTCCATGCCTTCATACACGCTATAGCGGCAGTTGACGCCAGCCGGCGGCAGCTTGGCCTGCTGCTCCGCCTTGAGCACGGCTTCCACCTGGGCCTCGGGACACATGCCCAGAACCTTCATGGGCTTCGCTTCCTTGTGACCCGCTTTGTGCATGGCATCCTGGGCGTCGAATACCCCGCCAAGCTTCCAGCCGCGGGCTTGTGCATTCCTTTGCAATGTCGCCACTGTTTCCTCAAAACCCAGTCTGCTGGGTTTCTCCAGCATCATGGCTTGCAAGATCTTGTTCTGTGCAGCGGCCATTTTCGCCATGTCGGCCTGAACGTCCTGCGGGGTTGCTGCGCCCTGGCCGCCGTGGGCTGCAAGGCTGAAAACAAGTGCGGAGACAAATACGATGGAATTCCGTTTCATGATGCTACCCCTTTCAAGGTTGTTGATTTCCGGTCTAAAAAACTTGCTTGGCTCAATCTATCAGTGACCCTGATGGTCGCGGGCCAGTCCGCCGACCAGCTTGTAGTAGGTGCCGCAATAGGGGCAAAGTGCTTCGCCGGTTTTTTCAATTGCCAGATAAACGCGTGGGTGGGCATTCCATGAGGTGTCCTGTGGCAGCGGGCAATGCAGGGGCAGGTCGCTGCTGGTCAGTTCCACGACGCGCTGAGTGTGCATCCCGCTATTTGGTTCGGCCATTGCATGTGCTCCTGTCATGCGACATAGGTCAGCCAATCCGCGTGAACCACATCCTTGCCGGTCACGCAGTCAAAATAGCGCTTTTGCAAACGCGCCGTAACGGGACCGCGGTCGCCGCTGCCAATGACCCGGTTGTCCAGTTCGCGGATGGGGGTAACTTCGGCGGCGGTGCCAGTGAAGAAGGCCTCATCGGCGATGTAGACCTCGTCGCGGGTAATGCGCTTTTCAGTCACCTGCAGGCCGCTTTCCTCCGCCAACTGCATGATGGTGTCGCGGGTGAGGCCGACCAGCGCAGAACTCGGGTCGGGGGTGTAGAGCTTGCCGTGGCGGACGATGAATATGTTCTCGCCCGAACCTTCGGAGACAAAGCCGTCGACATCCAGCAGCAGCGCCTCGTCGTAGCCGTCTATCTCGGCTTCCCGGTGCGCAAGGATGGAGTTCATGTAGTTGCCGTTGGCCTTGGCCTTGCACATGGTGACGTTGGAGTGATGGCGCGAGAACGAACTGGTCTTGACGCGGATGCCATGTTCCAGCGCTTCCTGGCCCAGATATGCGCCCCACGGCCAGGCCGCGACGATGACGTGCACCGACAGGTTCCTCGCCGATATGCCCATCGCGTCGGAACCGTAAAACGCCATCGGGCGGATATAGCCGGACTCCAGCTTGTTGTCGCGCACAGCGGCGAGTTGCGCCGCCGAAATCGTGGCCCTGTCGAACGGCATTTTCATGCCGAGAATGTGGGCGGAACGGAACAGCCGGTCAGTATGTTCCTTGAGGCGGAAGATTGCCGTGCCTTTGTCGGTCTTGTAGGCGCGTACACCCTCGAATACGCCCATGCCGTAATGCAGCGTGTGGGTCAGGACATGGGTGGTGGCATCGCGCCAGTTCACCATCTTGCCGTCATACCAGATCAGGCCATCACGATCGGCCATGGACATAATAAAAGCTCCGAAAAATCGCTGATTATGCGCATTTTACCGTAAGGCAGCGTCGGCGATCTTCTGATTAGGTCTTTCATGGGTCGATAAAAGACTTCATCAGAGGTTTCTTGGCTAAACTTCCGCAATGCAAAAATTCACCGCAGTCGTCTTGTTATGGGTCGTGTCGCTTTCGGCCGAGGCGTTTTTCCGCGCAGCGGCACCGCCTTTCGATTACTACGTTCTCTCCTTGTCTTTGGCGCCGGCGTTTTGTGCAGAAGATCCGGGCCGCGCCAGGCATTCGCGCGAATGCGGCCAATTGACCGATGCGGGTTTCCGCGCCCAGCCCCTGACCTTGCACGGCTTGTGGCCCAGCCGACTGGATCGTCGTCATCCCGCGTGGTGCGGCGGGGATCGGCAGGAGTCGGGCGGCTTCTGCCGCAAGGACGCCGTTACGCTGTCGGCGCCGGTGCGCCAGCGGCTGGCGAGCGCCATGCTGGGAACGGCGGATTGCCTGGAACGCTATGAGTGGTGGAAGCATGGAAGCTGTTCGGGTCTTTCCGCCGACACCTACTTCCGCGCCGCGATCGAACTTGTGGCACGTGCCAACCGGGCGCTGGGCCGCCAGATTGCCGCCGCGAGCGGGAGCGAGATTCCCCTTGTCCAACTGCGGGCACAACTGAGCCAGGCTGATCCCCAACTGACCGAAGCCACGATATTCGATTGCCGGACCCCGCGCGGCGGCGGCCGCCCCATGTTGAGCGAAATTCGCATGTATTTTCAGAGAGACCCAGCCAGCGGCAGTCCGGGCAGACCTCTGCCGTTCCGCTCGGCAGGGGTGCGGCATTACAATTCCGGCTGCCCCGCTGGCCGGGCTTATATCGATAGTCCCTGAATTGGCGCACGCGGAGACGCATCAAAATGAAACTTGTTCAAGGCTTGGTTTGCCTGCTGTACGCCGGACTGGCCGGCATCGGTCACGCAAGCGCTGCAACGGATCCGTGCAACGACGCACTGGCCCGGTTTGACTACCCGGCGGCGATGGCGGCCGCCCGCCAGGCGCTGGCTGCGACGCCGCGTGACGGAGGCCAGTTGATCTGTCTGGCCCGCTCGCAGTACGAGTCCGGCGATTTCCACGCGGCCCTGACCAGCCTGCAGGCAGCAGACGGCGTGGACCTCACTCCGAGGCAGAGGGTGTTGTTGCAGAACTGGTTGGGGGTCACGCTGCGCCGTCTGGGACGCGCGCAGGAGGCTTGGCTGGCCCAGCAGGCAGGCTTGAATCTGGCCCGCCAGATCAACGACACGCCGGGCCTCGCCACCGCCCTGCACAACACGGCCGGGATGCTCTATGACCGGGGCTATGCGGGGCCTGCGATCCAGTCCTATCGTGCGTCGCTCGCTATCAATCCCGACGCGCCCGAACGCTCCGCATCGCACAACAATATCGGATTGATTCTGCAAAGCCAGGGCGACTGGCAGGGCGCAGAACGGGAGATAGGCGAGGCGATACGCATCAACCGGGAAGGCGGCCATTTTCACCATCTCGGCAAGCACTTGATGAATCTCGGCAACCTGCGCCGCCTGCAAGGGCGGTTCGACGAAGCGGATGCGCTACTGAAAGAAGGGCAAGCGCTGGAGAAGAAAGCCGGCGACCAATTTTGGCTGGCTGTTGCGCATCGTTACCAAGGATGGCTGGCACGGGATCGGGGCGACCTGCCACTGGCAACGAGCGAATTGGCGCAGGCGCAGGCGCTGTATCTACAAGCGGGTGCGCCGGTGGAAGCTGACCAGACCAACACGGAATACGCTCAACTGCAAGCCCGGATGGAACAAAATCCCCGGAGATAGAAAACGTCGGTCAACAAGGATTTCCGTCCGCGGGTCGTGCCGTGCCGCGCGCATACGCTGAGGCATGTGCTGACCAGGTCAGTTGTTCACAGTCGTCTACAGCGTGGCTTCCAGATTGCTGGCACTCTTGTCTGATGCATCATTTTCTAAGGGTGGCAAGTGATGGCTGCTGCTGTGGTGATGACAGAGTTATTACCGCGAGAGGAGGCAACCGTTTGGAGCAGAAGTCAAAGTAAGTGTTAGCTCGCCAAGCGAGACAAGTCCGCCAGCTGAAATATCTCGGTTCAAACCTATTATTTCGGACCAGGCAGGCTATCGGCAGGAATCGACCCGAAGCTGCCGTTGGCTTCGTCGAGCGGTCAATGTCTCTTCAGCGGAGTAAAGCCAACGGTTGCCGAGATTGAT
>DASQBT010000036.1:0-33275 GCA_035635075.1 Thiobacillaceae bacterium
GAGAGGGGCCCCGCTCGCGGGCATCCGCACGCCCGCGAACGCCGCCAGCGACCGACACGGCAAGGCTTGACCTTCGTTGAGCTAACGGAGGCGGCCAGCATTAGCAGTAAGGGCGGCTGCGCAGCTGCGGAGCGGCGTGCGTCCCGATGAGAGTGACCGACTCTCACGGCGCAAGCAGAATGACCGCTACCCCCGCCGCCATGAGACCCAGCCCAATCGCGAGGACTGCGGTGTTCAGGTATTTGACACCGGCTCGCACCTGCACCGCGGCGTGCGTGATCTCCATCTCCGCGTCTCCTTCCTGAATGAGTTCCAGCTTGTATTCACCCGGGGCAAGATTCTTCATCACGGGCAGGGCCTGTTTGAACACCTCGGCCGGCGTCGCTTCAACTTGGATCGCTCGTAGGGTGAAGGAATGAGTCAGCACCGTTTCGCCGTTCCGAACAATGCTGGCCCGATATCGATTTCGCGGCGTATTCGGAGGCGAGAGGGTAGAGCCATGGGTCGCGGTCAGGTTTACGATCACCGTCACCGGGCCCATGATGGGAAGTAGATCGAAGGTCGCAACCGCGCGGAGGCGCCCGTCCTTCCCCGGGTGAAACTCCAAAGGTAAATCCGAGATTCCCCGTCCTGTATAGAACCGGGTGTAAATGAAATAACCCGGCCCCATTATCAGACCTGCAATTAACAGCACCAGCCCGACCGGCTTGCCCACGGCGACCTCCCTGAATTCCTGTCCATGCCCGGGAAGGCATGCTCCAGCCTACCTGAACTATAGTGAGAGCAGGCGAACCTGTCACAAGAGGAGGCGCGTCATGAAAGCCCTGCATAAGATTGAACGATATCTGGATGAGCATCTCATCCCCTTCGATGTCGTTACCCATCCGCACAGCCAGACCAGCATGGAAACAGCCCGCGCGGCCAAGGTGGATTCCGCTCGAGTCGCCAAGGGTGTGCTGCTGGAAGGCGACGGTTGCTACATGGTGGCGATGATCCCGGCCGACAAGGAAATTCGTCTCGGCAAGCTGAGCCAGGATTACAGCCGCGAGCTCAACCTGGCGGATGAAAAGATGGTCGGGAAACTGTTCACCGACTGCGACGCAGGCGTAGTCCCCGGGCTGCCCCCCGCGTGGGGTGTGGAAATGGTGTGGGATGACGCCCTGATGGCCAAGCCCGACATCTATCTTGAAGCCGGCGACCACGAACGCCTCATCCACTTGGAAACCCGCTATCTGCGCGACCTGTTTGGCGATGCCCCGCATTGCAGGTTCACCCAGCCGCGCGCCCACCATTTGGGCTGGAACCAGCGCTGATTCTTAGGGGTACGCCTCCCGGTTCTCGTCATACATTGGACGAGCGACCTGTTCGCATGGGCTTTTGCGCTTTCCCACTGGCCTCGCTTCAGGCATAATACGGCCTGTTCGCGCGGCAGTTCCAGTCTTGGCGCGCACCCCTCGTTTCCTCCCACTCCTCTGCCTGAGACTGGCGCTTTGTTGATCGAGGCGGCAGGCCGACTATTTTCAAGGTTTTCCATGTCCTTCTCCACTCTCGGCCTGGCCGATGAAATCGTGCGCGCCGTTACCGAACGCGGCTATACCAAGCCCACCCCCATCCAGACCCAGGCCATCCCTGCCGTCCTGTCGGGCGGTGATCTGATGGCCGGAGCGCAAACCGGCACCGGCAAGACTGCCGGTTTTGTCCTGCCCATCCTGCAGCGCTTGGTGGATAAATCGGTCAAGGGCCCCTCTAGCGGCAGGCCGCCCGTCCGATGCCTGATCCTGACCCCGACCCGCGAGCTGGCCGCCCAGGTGGAGGAAAGCGTGCGGGCCTATGGCAGTCATACGAAACTCGCTTCCATGGCCATGTTCGGTGGGGTGAATATCAATCCCCAGATCAGCCGCCTGAGAAGCCGGGTGGACATTCTGGTGGCCACGCCCGGCCGCCTGCTCGACCATGTGCAGCAGAAGACCGTGGACCTGTCGCAAGTCCAGATTCTGGTGCTGGATGAAGCCGACCGCATGCTGGACATGGGCTTCATCCGCGACATCAGGAAAATCCTTGCCTTGTTGCCCAAACAGCGGCAGAACCTGTTGTTCTCGGCCACCTTCTCCGATGAGATCAAGCAACTGGCTGACAACCTGCTCAACAACCCCACTTTGATCGAGGTGGCGCGGCGCAATGCCACCGCGGACAACGTGGCGCATAAAGTCTATCCCGTGGACCGCGAGCGCAAGCGCGAATTGCTCGCTCATTTGATTCGCCAGCACAACTGGTTTCAGGTGCTGGTTTTCACTCGCACCAAGCACGGCGCCAACCGGCTGGCGGAGCAGTTGGTGCGCGACGGCATCACGGCGCTGGCCATCCACGGCAACAAGAGCCAGGCGGCCCGCACCCGCGCGTTGAAAGAGTTCAAGAGCGGTGACTTGCAGGTGCTAGTGGCAACCGATATTGCCGCGCGCGGCATCGATATCATCGATCTACCTCATGTAGTCAACTACGAGCTGCCCAGCGTGCCGGAAGACTATGTGCACCGCATCGGCCGCACCGGGCGCGCGGGTGCTTCCGGAGAGGCTGTATCCCTGGTTTGTGTGGACGAGCACAAGCTCCTGAAAGATATCGAACGGCTGATCAAGCGCAGCCTGCCCATGGGATCGGTCGCGGGGTTTGAGCCTGATCCCAATGCCCGGCCCCAGCCGATCCAGCAGCGCAGCGCGGCTTATCCGCAAGGCAATGGCCGCAGCAGCGCACCGGCGGGGGCGAAGGCAAGCAGGGCCCAGGGGCCGTCCGGAGGGAAATTGGCCAAGCCAGGAAATGGCGCCGTTTCTGCAAGCGCGAAGCAGCCGATGCGCGCCGTCCATGGCAGGCCGCCCGCCCCTTCAGCGCAACGCGCCCAGCGGCGCAATGGGCCCCGCGGCGAGACCCTGTAGTTAGCGAATTTCAGGCCGCCAGCTGATTATTGCAGCCTGGCCTGGCGTGGATCAAAATCCTGGCCCATGGAAAAAGTCCGCCTTTCCAAACGCATGTCGGAACTGGGGCTATGCTCGCGCCGTGAAGCCGATTCGTATATCGAGCAAGGCTGGGTGTCTGTCGACGGCGTCCAGATCTCGGAGCTGGGCACCAAGATCTACCCCGACCAGACCATCACCCTCGCCCAAGCCGCCCAGGTCCGCCAGCAGGAGCGCATTACGATCCTGCTCAACAAGCCGGTCGGTTACGTATCAGGCCTGCCGGAAGATGGTTACCGCCCCGCCGTCTCGCTGATCTGCAAGACCTCCAGATGGGTGCAAGACCAGGCCCCGGCCCGCTTCCATCCTGGCCAAATCAAGGGCTTGGCGCCGGCCGGCCGGCTCGACATCGATTCCCAGGGCCTGCTGGTATTGACTCAGGATGGCCGCATCGCCAAACAACTGATCGGCGAGAACAGTCGGGTGGAAAAGGAATACCTGGTGCGAGTGGCGGGCGCCTTGTCCGACCGGGGGCTGGATCTGCTCAATCATGGGCTGGAACTGGACGGCCAGGCCCTCAAGCCCGCCCGCGTCACATGGCTTAATGAAGACCAGTTACGTTTCATTCTGCAGGAGGGCAAGAAGCGCCAGATCCGCCGCATGTGCGAGTTGGTCGGCCTCAAGGTCATGGGCCTGAAGCGGGTACGCATCGGCCGCATTGCGCTCGGCGCCCTGCCGGAAGGCCAGTGGCGCTACCTGGCGCCAGGAGAAGCCTTCTGATGGGCGAAGACTAAAATTCTGCCGGCCCGAGAGCCGAATGCCACGAGGATTCAGCCACGCCCGCCCATGTGGGCCATTGCCTGAAGCCGCGGCGCCCGGCTTTTGATCGCATCAAGTGCGAATCCTTAGCTTGGTTCTGCGACGTTATCCGGCGTGACCGCCACGATCAACGCATGCTCAGCATCACCCAGAACAGCCGGCGAGCGAATTCTGCCTTGCGCGCAGCATCGGTCCCCTCGCCATGCGAAGTCAGCATGCTGGAGGCAACAGCCTCGTTCATGTCCGTCGCCTGGGATCGGGCCAGCCGGGTAGGAGCGTTTTTTGCCAAGGCTTTGCGACCGGTGCTGTCCCGCGCCGAATGCGCCTTGGCGGTCACCTGGGTTCCGACCAGGTCGCGTGCATGGGCGGGGGTGGTGGTATAAATTGCGCCCAACAGGCTGGCTGCGGCCACCAACACCACGGGGAAATTCAGGGGGGATGAATTGATGTGCATGACAGGCTCCTTTGGATTGAGGGGTAGGTGTTCGCAGCTTAGGTTTTGATCGCCCGCCAGATAAGCAACCGGGTTCCAACCAAGTGGGGATACGGAGTGGGCCAACTCGGTTGGCCGTGCCGACCCGGTTCCCACCGAAGAGGAATTGCAGGCCCGATTTGAGCTTGACCGGGACCTCCGATGGGCGCGCTGGTGCTGTAGTTCGGCGGCGATGTCCGGTAATGACCGCTGGCACCTAGGTGCAGACTGGCACATTGAACCGGTGCCGGATTTGCCGGAACGCTGCTGGAAAGCCAGATCGGCTTTGCCAGTATGAGCGTCAGTTCATGGCCATCGTACTGGCCAAGCTTGCTCCCTGTTTGGCGTGCAATGCCCGAAGCAGCAAGCCTGCGCCCGTACCACTGCGACTTGGCCGGGCATGCAGGCTGCCCTGATCGCGCCACAATTCATCGACCAGCGAGCTTATCCCAACCTGGTTGGTCTCAAGATTCCCTGCCCCCGGGCCGCTTACTCTTCCGGAAGATGCGGAGGCGAGACCAACCTGGTTGGTAGCAATTCCGTTCCTTGTAACTAAACTAGCTACTCGAGCTGCCTAATAGGAGTTCCCATGGCCTACCTGCAGAACAAATGGCGCGACTACACTCGCCAGCCCAATCCGCCCCGCCACTACACCAATCAGCGGGAGTTTGAAGCTGACTGGATTTACGCCCTGCGGCGCCGCTATGCGCTGTCACAGGAGGCGCTTGCAGCCATGGCCACTGTGTCTGTGACCACGGTTCAGAACTGGGAAAACCCGCGGTCGGCCAAGGCGATTGCCGAGCACAACCAGAGCCGACTCAAGGATATAGAGCGGGATCTGTGGATTCGAGCGCATGTAACCCTGCTGGAACCTTGCCCACCCACGGTCAAGGCGCTCTATGATCTGATGAGCGCCGGAAAGGACGACAGCGCCCAGGCTCTGGCGGCGTATCTGGTTGGCTGTCTGGCTGAAGGGCATCCGGAGCGCGCAAGGCTGCTGCACTGGGCTAGCCTGACCCACAGCATCGCCGATCCTAATTCGCCCAAGGCGCAGGAATTTGGTCAACAGGCACTGGACGCAGTCGGCCGCAGCGACGAGCGCCTGTCTGCCGCGATCGAGAATGAAATTCTTGGATTCCAGATGGAGGACCTGATGAAGCTTCCGGCCGGCCCCCAGCGCGTGCGCCGGGGCGAGAAGATCAAGGCTGCCTGCGAGCGTCTGTTCGAAAAGGACAACCAGCCGGCCTACCTGTGGAATGCACTGGAAGTGAGCTGCCGCACTCCCCTGCCCCAGGAAGACATTTTCGGCGGAGTCAGCCGGCTTCTGGCGGTCTTGGATGCAAGCATGGTGGAACGGCGCATCCGAACCGAATCCGCTTTCGAACAGGCCCGGCCGGTGTTGACCACCACCGGAACCCTCAACTGAGCGCCAGGATGACAAGGGGAACCACCGTGAAGATGATTCAACTTTCCACCCTGACCCTCCTGCTGGCAGCCGGCTTGTCCGGAACAGGCTGGGCGAACATGCCCACCGCCGAATCAAGCCAGCCAGTCGTGGAATCAGTATTCAGGACGCCGCAAACCGCGCTTGCGCAACCCTGGCAACCGCAGGATCAGGGCAAGCTTTATTATGTTTGGGACCGGGTCGGCAGACCTTTGGGCAAGGAGAGCTTCTTTATCTGAGTTTCCGCCCTTCACCCCGCGCCTCTCTCTGCTGACGGGCGAGGAAAGCAACCCATTTCTGACCCCTCATTTGCTCGAGTCTGATCAGCACCTTTGCCGGTCGGGATTGGGCGCTCCGTTCCACGCGCCGGTAGCGTCCCACTTCGCGCGCCCACCATCCGTGATCATCTCGATTGGAAGTCGCCTCGCGCGCCCACGAGGAACCATCCGCATCCTGGTCGGGGATTGCGTTTTTTATCATGCTAATAAACCCTGAACGCGATCCTGCCTCCCCTGGTTCCGCGCGAACTGGCCCAGTATAACCTGTTCGCGATGGCGCCCGGCCGTCGCAGCGGATTCGTTCAGATGTGTTCGCGGCTAAACGACGCGCCTCGCCCGTGACGAAAAGCGGATTCCGTATCGGCCGCAACTCCAATATCCCTTGGGTTCCGGATGGCCGTGCATATTGCCACTGCACCATTTCTTGCCTAGAGTGTGGCGAATTCACAATGAAGCGGAGCAGGCGATATGGATCTCAATGTCATGGTCAAACCTACAGGTGTCCTCGCGGCAACTGCCGCAGGCTACGTGTTGGGCGCCATCTGGTACGCGCCGCCCGTATTCGGCAGCAGGTGGATGACGGCCTTGGGCAAGAGCCGGGAACAGCTGGGCAGCCCGGCGCGGGCAATGGGCATGACACTGATCACCTGCCTGATTTCTGCCTGGGTGCTGGCTGTAATCCTGGCGCGCGCAGGCGTGGGCTCTGCGCTGGGCGGCGCGCTGGCAGGGCTGGGCGTTGGCTTGGGAGTCTATGGACTAAACCTTTATTCGGACAGCTTGTTTGCCGGCTCCAGCCTGCGCCTTATTTCCATCCAGGCCGGCTACCGGGCATTGCAATATGCCCTGATGGGCGCCATTCTGGGCGTGTGGAGGTGACATGAAACAAGTCTTGCTGTCGCTATGTCTGCTTGCCTCAGCGGCTCTGGCCGCACAGCCCGACGTCATCCCGGTCAAGCAGATCAGCCTGGAACTCGCCCGCGATCTCGCCATGCAGGCCGTCGAAACCTGCCGCGCTTCCGGCTACAACATTTCCGCTGTGGTGCTCGACCGGGCCGGCAACCTCCAGGCAGCGCTGCGCGATACTCTGTCCGCGCCCCACACGCTGGAAATCGCGGAACGTAAGGCAGGCGCTTCCATCATGTCCGGCATTTCCAGCGGCGAATTTCGCGTTGCCAGGGAGGACATCAGGATGGAGCTCGACCAGATTCACGGCCTCATACTCATCGCCGGCGGGCTGCCCATCCAATCGGGCGGCAGCCTGATTGGTGCGCTAGGTGTCTCCGGGGCCCCCAGCAGCGACAAGGACGAGGCGTGCGCCGCCAAAGCGCTTGAATCGATGCAGGAAAGACTGGAATTCGCCAACTGAGGAACGGCGCTTCACCGGATCAGTCTCATTGCTGTCGCAGTCGTTAACGCGGGATGGCGTTGCAATTCTTCGGCCCATGAAAAAATTCATTGTCTTTTGCTTCTTCCTCCTGGCCCTGCCAGCATGGGCTCGGCAACCCGGAACCGTGGCGCTGGCTGCATCCGCCAGGCCGGAGGCGTACTGGTCGTTCTGGCTGGGTGAGAATGCCGCGGGATATCGGCAGAAAATGCTTGCGGTCGTCCACGCGCTCCTGCTCACCACCGGAGCTGACACCCGGGTGATCGAACTGGCTGATCCGTCAGTGCCGGACCAGCTGAATCGTGATCGGGCGCCTTGGCCGCGACACCAGGTTGTGTGCCGCGATACGCGCGCCGACGTTTTGTTGTCGCTGCGGGTGGAGGATCCTTTGCCGGTCCTTTCTCCCTGGCAGGCTGATCTGTTCAGCAATCGGGGCGACGTGCCGAGCGCCCATTGGCCAAACCTTTATCTGATCGCCCATGACTGTTCGAGCGGAAATCGCTTAAGCGAACACCTCGCGCTGTCGCCCAGGGCACAGGATCAGTTCGTGTTCGAAACCGACCTCCTCGCATACACCGGGGCCTTTTGGGACAAGGCATTGACGCGCTTCGCCCTCAAGCTTGATTAGCCCTTGCGCATGACAGCTGGCCTGTTGCTGTACTGTCGCGCCGGGTTCGAGAAGGAATGCGCCCAGGATATTACCCATGCGGCCGGACAACTGGGCGTCGCCGGCTGGTGCAAAGCCGGCACAAATGCTGGCTATGTCCTGTTCTACCCTGCGGAGCAGGCCGGGTTTGACGTGTTGCAGAGGCGGCTGGATTTTTCCACGCTGATCTTTTCACGCCAGATGGTTTTCGTCACCGGGCCTTGCACCGATCTGCCCGCCGGTGACCGTGCCACGCCCTTGCTCACCGCCGCACGCAGCTGGCATTCGGCCTTTTCCGCATTCTGGCTGGAAACAGCGGACACCAACGAGGCCAAGGAAACGCTGGGGTTTTGCCGCAGGTTCGAGCCCCATTTGAAGCGCGCCCTGGAGCAGGCGGGCCTGTTGAACGCAAGTAAAGCGCTGTCCCGGTTGCATGTGTTCTTTGTCGATTCCAGCACGGCATACGTCGGCTACTCCCATCCGGGCAACAGCAGTGACTGGCCCATGGGCATTCCCCGGCTTAAAATGCCGCGCCAGGCGCCTTCCCGCTCCACGTTGAAGCTGGCAGAAGCAATCAGCGAACTGCTCACGCCTGCGGAACAGGAAAAACTGCGCGCCGGACAACGGGCAGTGGATCTGGGCGCAGCGCCTGGAGGCTGGACCTGGCAGCTGGCAAGCCGCGGCATCCGGGTGCTTGCGGTGGACAATGGAACGATGGCGCAAGCCGTGATGGACACCGGCTTCGTCGAGCACCTGCGCGCGGATGGTTTTACCTTCCGCCCGCGCGCCAGGGTGGACTGGCTGGTGTGCGACATGGTGGACAAACCCGCGCGGGTTGCTGATCTCGTCGGCCGATGGTTCGAACGGGGCGATTGCCGCAATGCCATCTTTAATCTGAAGCTGCCGATGAAACACCGTTACGAAGAAGCCCGCGTCTGCCTCGAGCGCTTGTCCACGAGGCTAGCACGGCTTGATCAATCCACTCGACTCAAGGCACGTCAATTGTTCCATGACCGGGAAGAAATCAGCTGCGTAATAGTCGGTGGATGATTGCTTCTATGGCCCAATCTGCCTGTTGTCGGGATGCAACAAACAACTCGGCCCCCATGAAAATAAAGGGGGACACTGGCTTTCTTTTGCAGTTTTGCTAGAATCCGCCCGTCGGTTGGATTTAAGTCCTTGGCCGATCTTGGTGTGGGTGAATCCATTATTTTGTTAAGGGAAAATAGATGAAATACTCCGTTCTGCTGGCCGCTCTGCTGGCCGTTTCGTTGACCGCTTGTGGCAAGAAAGAAGAAGCTGCCGCTCCTGCCCCGGCCCCGGAAGCTGCTGCTCCGGCACCCGCCCCGGCTCCTGAAGCTGCTCCCGCTGCTCCGGCCGCTCCTGCTGAAGGCGCTGCTCCGGCCGCTCCTGCTGAAGGCGCTGCTCCCGCTGCTCCGGCTCCTGGGGGTGCGATGGCCCCTGCTCCTGCTGAAGAAAAGAAGTAATTCTTCCAGCAAGCTGAAAGCCGGCCCAGGCCGGCTTTTTTTGTGCCCGCGTTGCGATTCAGACCCTGAGAAACCCTGCAATTCTGCCGATCGCCTGCTCCAATCTGTCGCGCGATGTGGTATAGGCGAAGCGCACGAAACGTCCGGGCTGGTGGCTACCGAAATCGATCCCGGGGGTGACTGCAACGCCCGCCTGCTCAAGCAGCTGCGCAGAAAATGCAAAGCTGTCCTCGATTCCCGCCCTGGCAATCCGACTGATATCCGCGTACAGATAGAATGCCCCTTGCGGCAATACAGGCAGGCCAAAGCCCAACGCCTGCAAAGCGGGCACCAGATAGTCACGCCGCGCTTTCAGTTCCAGCCGGCGCGCTTCGAGGATTTTCCTGGTTCCCGCTCCAAATGCGGCCAAGGCCGCGTGCTGGGCGGGTGTCGGCGCCGCCAGAAACAGATTCTGCGCCAGGCGCTCAATCGCTTCCATCGCGGCCTCAGGCGCTGCCAGCCAGCCTAGCCGCCAGCCGGTCATGTGAAAGTATTTGGAAAAACTGTTCACTACCCAGACCTTGCCGGAGCAGGCAAGGGCAGTCTGAGGCGAGCCTTCATACACCAGACCGTGGTAGATCTCATCCACAATCAGCGTGGCATCGCGATCTGCGCACAATTGGGCAATGGCGCGCACTTCATCATCTTGTGCCAGCGTGCCGGTGGGGTTGGAAGGGGACGCGAGCAGCACGGCCCGCGTCGTATCCGTCCAATGCTGCTCCACCAAGCGGGCAGTGAGCTGGAAGGCGGTATCCGGCCCTACCGCAACTGACACCGGGTCGGCATTCACAAACCGGGCGAAGTGCCGGTTGCAGGGATAGCCGGGATCGGCCATCAGGATCGCATCCCCGGGATTGAGCAAAGCGCCCACCGCCAGCAGCAGGGCGCCGGATGCGCCCGGCGTCACAGCAATGCGGGAGGCAGACACGCTCACTGCATGGCGGTCGCGATAGAAATCGGCGATTGCGCTGCGCAGTGCGGGCAAGCCCAGGGCCGGCGTGTAGTGCACATCGCCGCCTCGCAGGGCGATCATTGCCGCATGCAGGATGGGTTCCGGAGTGGGGAAATCGGGCTCGCCGATTTCCAGGTGAATGATGTCCCGGCCCTGCGCCTCCAACTCCCTGGCGCGCGCCAGGATCGCCATCACATGGAAGGGTGCGATCTCGTCCAGGCGTCGAGACAGACTCATTCCATCACGCCGTGCTCGGCGAGGAAGTGGCGCACGAAATGCTCCGGCTTGGCGCTATGCCAGCGGCCCTTTTCCTCGCCGTCCTTGAACAGCAGCACGGTGGGAAATCCGCGCATGCCATATTTGCCGGCCAGCTTCATGTTGTGGCCTTCGTCCACCTCTACCTTGGCGAGCAGGAACTTGCCCGCGTAGGCATGCACCACCCGCTCGAGGATGGGGGTAAGCATGTTGCAGGGCGGGCACCAGTCGGCCCAGAAATCCACCAGGATGGGAATGTTTCTGGAGGCCTCGATGACCTTGCCTTCAAAGTGCTCGTAGTCGGTATCGAAGATGAGGGTGTCGTGATGCTTCATCGCGCAAGAACGGGCTGGAAACCGGACCCCGAATCGGCTGGCAGCCGTCGGAGGGGATCCTGGCGGTAATACGCTTTCATCTGGGCATAGACCGCCGGGTAAATGGCCGCCAGTATAGCCGGGGTTTCAAAAAAAACCTCGCTCAGTACTGCGAAGAACTCCGCCGGAGACGTGGCCGCGTAGGGGTCGATTATCGTTCCCCTGCCTTGTCCCACCTGACGGCGTAGATCCTCATAGGCCGGCTTGAAGGCGTCTGCCCAGTCCTTCACCCTCATCTCGCCGTGCAAGGGTGGCAGCCCATCAGCGTGTCCATCCTGCATATCCAGTTTGTGTGCCAGCTCGTGGATGACCACATTGACGCCGTCCAGGTACATTGAGCTGTCCACGTCGGCAGCCGACAAGATCACCGGGCCGCGCTGCCAGGCTTCCCCCAGCAATGGATAGCGGAGTTCATGCACCACGCCGCTTTCATCCCGGTACTCGCGCCGCGGCACAAACTCATTGGGATAGACAATGATTTCCTGCCAGCCCGCGTAGCTGTCCGGGTCGAGATTCAAGATCAACAGCGCCCCAGGGGCAGCGATGCGGAGCCGGGTGATTTCATTCATCACGAATCCGGCCGCACCGCTGAAGCTCTTTTGCGCGATGAACAAGCAGGCCAAGTCGTACAGTCGGGCGCGTTCCGCCGCATCGAGGCCGCCAAACAATGGGGCTGCCAGGGCCGCCCGCCAGGCATCCGCATCCAGACTGACCCGGCTCAGGATGCGACGCCGGCGCCAGTCACGCCACCATCTCATTCGTTGTCTGGCAGCAGGGGTTGGGCGCTTCGTAAGTGCTCGAGATCGACGGATTCAATACGCTTGAAGTGCTGGAACAGCTTGTTGCCGCTGATCTGGATTCTTTCCGTGTCCTCATGCGCCTGGCGGATGTGACTGGCGAGCTTTTGCAGCCGATCGTCGAACAGATTGAAATCCTTGCCCAATTTTGACAAGGCGTCCTTGATGATATGCACCTGGCGGCGTGTTTCCACGTCCTTGATTACCGCGCGCGCCGTGTTCAACACCGCCATCATGGTGGTCGGTGATACGATCCATACCCGGCGCGACAGGGCATAGTCCACCAGATCCGCATGGTAGGCATGGATCTCGGCGAACACCGCCTCGGCCGGGACGAACATCACCGCGCCGTCGCTGGTTTCGTGTTCGATAATGTACTTGGAGGCAATGTCATCGACATGCTTTTTCACGTCCGCCTTGAACGCCCTGACCGACTGGCTGCGCTCCGCCTCGGCCAATTCGCGGTCGAACATGCGGCTGAAATTCTCCAGGGGAAATTTGGAGTCGACCGCCACTTTGCCGGTGGGCTCCGGCAGCGTCAGCAGACAATCCACCCGGCTGCCATTGGACAGGGTTTGCTGGAAGGCATAAGCGGTGGGCGGCAGGATGTTGCGCACCAGGGCCTCCAGTTGAACCTCGCCGAACGCGCCGCGCGAGCGCTTGTCGCCAAGTATTTCCTGCAGGCTCACCACATTGCTGGTGAGCCCGTCGAGCTTCTTCTGCGCCTCATCGATGGTGGCAAGCCGCTCCATGACCTTGGCGAAGGTTTCATTGGTGTTCTTGAACCCCGCGTCGAGCCGCTCAGCCACCTTGCCGGAAATCTCGCCCAGCCGGCCATCCACGGTCTTGGCCAGCGCCTCGATGGTGGCAGTCAGTTGCAGGGCGGCGTTCTTCATGGTGTTCTGCATCAACTCCTGCTGCCGCTTGCCCTGTTCGGCAAAGGTCTTGAGCGTCGCATCGAGAAACCGGGTCTGTGACCCGGCCTGTTCCTGCTGCAAAGCCTGCAGCCCCGACTGGGTGCGATTCCCCTCCCGGCTTAGCCCTTCGTGCAAATCCTTCAGCATGTCGCGGTGACGGGTTTCGAGGCCGCTGCTGAGCAGGTCCGGCAGGCCCTGCTGCTGGCGCTGCAGGGCGGCAAACCTTAGCGCCAGCCAGATCATCGCCAGCAGCACGAGGCCGAGGCCCCCGAGCAACAATGTATCAATCAAGCTCATGCAACGATTATATCTCTCGCTTGACGGCCGGCTGGCCGACCCGCAAAATGCCCGGATGCATTCTACGATCCGTTTCCGCACGTTCCTGACCCGCCCGATGTGGCGAGTTGTTTCTGCGCGGCGTGAAACCGGCTAGAGAAGTCCTTTACCCTTGACGGAGCCACGCTGCCACAAGCACCGTGGCTTTTTTGTTGCCCTGAATAATCGATGCAACCTATGCAAGCACAATCTGCTCGTACACCTTCGATCGGCAGCGCCTATCTGGGCGTGGTGGCGATCTGGTCTACCACTCCGCTGGGCATCGTGTGGAGTGGCCAGGGCGTGCATTTTACCGTGCCCCTGTTTGTGCGCATGAGCATAGGCCTGGCAGTGTGCGGACAGTGGCTGTTGCTCAACCACATGCCGCTGCCCCTTGGGCCGAATGCACGCAAATCCTACCTGTATGCCGGGGTCAGCATATGGGCGTCGATGCTGTGCACTTACTGGGGCGCGCAGTTCATCCCCTCCGGACTCATCTCAGTGGTGTTTGGATTGAGCCCGATCCTGACGGGGCTGTTCGCTTGGCTGTGGTTGCGTGAAGACGCGTTCACCCCGCTCAAGCTCATGGGAATGGTGTTCGGGCTGGCCGGTCTCGTCATCATTTTTGGCGACAGCATGAGAGCGGGACAAAACGGACACCGGGGCATTGCTGCCGTGTTGTTGGCGGTCGCGCTGCAAGCCTGGGGGCTCGTCGCGGTCAAGCGCGTAGAGGCAGACATTTCCGCCATGGCGCAAACCACGGGTGCGCTCGCTGTGACCGTTCTCCTGTCCGGCCTGAGCCTGTTGCTGCTCGGCGCCTGGCCAACCCAAGTTCCGGTGCGTAGCGTGCTGGCCATGCTGTACCTCGGCGTGTTTGGCTCGGCGATCGGCTTTTCGCTTTATTACTACCTGATAAAACAGTTGGAAGCGGGCCGCGTGGCGTTGATCACGCTGATCACGCCAGCGACTGCGCTGTTTCTGGGGATGGCCTTGAATGGCGAGCGCTTGAGCCTGCGTATCGTCGCGGGGTCCGCGCTCATTCTGTTAGGACTGCTGCTGTACGAATGGAAACTGTTGGTACAAGCAAGCCGAAGTTAGTCGCCATCAAGCCTCCGCGCGCGCTTCGACCCATTGTTCAAGCAAGCATGGGATCCGCAAATCAATCTGCACCCATGATCTATCTTGAATTTAGGCGAGCTCGGAGCCGGCATCGGGGTTCGAGCGGATAACCGGGCGCATAAGTGTTAAAGTGCAGAGGGTCAAATGGCCGGCTTGGTGCGCCCGGCGCCGGTGCATGAATGCGATCGGCGTTAACCGGGCCAGCCCTTAGCTCCGGAATATGATGGAATCTGATCATGGCGGACATAGACGAAGGCGGCAACCCGGCCGCGGCACCAAAATCAGAGCGAGTGAAGTTCCCGCTCCGCCTGTTCTTCGCGCTCCTTACCCCTGCAACGCTGCTGATCGTGGCTTGCGGCTGGTATCTGGGACACAGCCGAATCGAAGGCGAGTTGAGCATCAACGGGTCCGAAGAGATCAATGGCGTTGTCTTGACGGCCCGGCGCCTTGATCGCTGGCTGCGAGAACCGCTTCGCCATGTGCGCGCCCTGGTTCAGGAAGATGCCATGCGCCGCATTGTCGACGATCCCAGCCCAGAAAATGCGCGGCAGCTGGAGATAGCGTTCCAGAAGCTCATCACCTATTACCCGATGTATGACAAGCTGCGCTGGATCGACGAAACGGGTATGGAACGGGTGCGGGTGAACAACGTGTCCGGCCGCCCGGAATCGGTAGTGAAGGGCGCATTGCAAAATAAGTCCGACCGCTATTACTTCAGGGACACGATGCAGCTCGAGCCCGGACAAATTTTCCTTTCCCCTCTGGATCTCAACGTCGAAAATGGCCAATTGGAGATCCCCTACAGACCGATGCTGCGCCTGGCGACACCGGTCCGCAACCGCCACAATCGGCCGCGCGGCATCCTGATCATCAACGTCGCCGCCAGCCACCTGCTCGATGAATTCTCGGAAAGCACGGGCAACAAGCGTGATCACGTCATGCTGTTAAACAGCGAAGGCTATTGGCTCAGAAGCGTCAACTCGGCGGACGAATGGGGCTTCATGTTCAAGCGCACCGAAACCCTGGGCAGACGTTCCCCTGCAGCTTGGAAAATCATCTCCACCCGGCCTTCAGATCAGGTCGAGTTGAAGGATGGGCTATGGACCTGGAGCACCGTCTACCCCCTCAAGCTTGAAGACAATCAGGACATTGCGCATGCCCCACATTGGCTAATCATCTCCCATCTCCCTGCCAACCAGCTGGCGCTGATTCGTCAAGCCGGCTGGACCACAGTCAGCGTCGTCGCACTGATCGTGTTCGCCATCTTTGGCGCCCTCACCGCCTGGCTTGCACGCGCAGTGGCCAGCAGCAACCACGCCAAGGTGGAGGCAGCGCACGCCCATGCCGAGGCAGCGCACGCCCATGCCGAGGCCGTCGCTGCCCAACGCCTGAAAGAAGCGCAGGAAAGATATCGCATGGTGGTGACAGCTGATGTCAACGGCCTGCTGGTGGTTGATATGCAGGGTAATATTGTCCTCGCCAATCCGGCGCTCGAGAGGATGTTTGGCTATGCCACGGATGAACTGCTGGGCCAGCCGGCCGAAGTCCTGTTACCCACCATGGCAGCCCACCATCACGCCGAACTGCGCGCAGCCTACATGCGTGAGCCGGTCGCCCGGCCTATGAGCATGCGGCGCGAGCTGAGTGCGCGGCGCAAAGATGGCAGCACATTTCGCGTACAGATTAGCCTGAGTCCCTTCAGCGCCAATGACAGCCAGTATGTCCTTGCCGTGGTCGCCGATATTTCGTTAGGCGGGCCCGCAGATTGACTGCAAAAACCAGCGGAGGAAGCCTGTCGCCACTGGCCGCAAGCTAGAGGAACGTAAATTTCCGGATCCGGCAGCGAAGATGGATTAGGCGCTCTCCCGCATCGCGCGCCGGCGCTCGTGCTCCTGCAGATGGCGTTTGCGCAGACGAATGGACTTGGGGGTGATTTCCACCAATTCGTCGTCGTCGATGAACTCGACCGCCGACTCGAGGGTGAGCCTGATGGGCGGCGTCAAACGCACAGCCTCGTCGGTGCCGGACGCCCGTACGTTGGTGAGCTTCTTGCCCTTGATCGGATTGACCACCAGATCGTTGTCGCGACTGTGGATGCCGATGATCATGCCTTCGTAGAGCTTGTCACCGGGGCTGACGAACATGCGGCCGCGGTCTTCAAGATTCCACAGGGCGTAAGCCACCGCCTCGCCATGGTCCTGCGACACCAGAACACCATTGTGGCGCCCCGGCAGGTCGGCTTTGAGCGGACCGTATTCATCGAACACATGGGACATCATGCCGGTGCCGCGGGTCATGGTCATGAAATCGCCCTGGAAGCCGATCAGGCCGCGGGCGGGAATGCGGTATTCGATGCGCACCCGGCCGTGGCCGTCGGGTTGCATGTCCTGCAGGTCGCCGCGCCGCCGGCCCAGCTCTTCCATCACCGCGCCCTGGTTGTCCTCGTCCACGTCGACGGTCAGGACTTCGTAGGGCTCCTGCTTCTCGCCGTTGATTTCCTTGAACACCACGCGCGGCTTGGACACCGCTAGTTCGAAGCCCTCGCGGCGCATGTTTTCGAGCAGGATGGTGAGATGCAGTTCGCCGCGGCCGGCCACCACGAACACGTCCGCATCGCCGGTTTCTTCCACTTTCAGCGCCACATTGGTAAGCAATTCCTTGTTGAGCCGCTCACGAATCTGGCGGCTGGTGACGAACTTGCCCTCAGTGCCGGCGAGCGGTGAGGTATTGACCTGAAAGTTCATGGTCAGCGTAGGCTCATCCACCTTGAGCATCGGCAGTGGTTGGGGATTGTCCCGCTCGGTTATGGTTACGCCGATGCCGATTTCTTCGAGCCCGTTGACCAGCACGATATCGCCGGCTTCCGCGCTGTCCACCAGTATGCGCTCCAGGCCCTGAAACCCCAGCACCTGGTTGATGCGGCCGGTCTTGACGTCGCCGTCGGGACCAAATGCCACGGCTACCACTTGGCCGGGTTTGATGCGCCCATTGCGGATCCGGCCCACGCCGATGCGGCCCACATAGCTCGAATAGTCGAGCGCGGCAATCTGCAATTGCAGCGGTGCGTTGGCGTCGCCCATGGGTGCCGGCACGTGCGACAGCACGGTTTGAAACAACGGCTCCATGTCCGCTGCAGAACCACCAGACGAGGGCGCGTCCTTGATGTCCATGCAGGCCCAGCCATTGAGGCCCGACGCATAGACGATGGGGAAATCGAGCTGCTCGTCGGTTGCGCCCAGTTTGTCGAACAAATCAAACGTCGCGTTGATCGCATAATCAGGCCGCGCGCCGGGACGATCCACCTTGTTCACCACCACGATGGGACGCAGGCCCAGTGCTAGGGCCTTCTTGGTAACGAAGCGGGTCTGCGGCATCGGTCCTTCCACTGCGTCCACCAGCAGCAGCACACCATCCACCATGCCCAGCACCCGCTCCACCTCGCCGCCGAAGTCCGCGTGGCCGGGCGTGTCGACGATGTTGATGTGAGTGTCGCCGTAGTTGATGGCCGTGTTCTTGGCCAGGATGGTGATGCCGCGCTCCTTCTCCAGGTCGTTGCTGTCCATCACCCGCTCGTCCACCTGCTGGTTGTCGCGGAAGGTGCCGGATTGCCTGAGGAGTTGGTCAACGAGCGTGGTCTTGCCATGGTCCACGTGGGCGATGATGGCGATGTTGCGAAGTTTGCGGGACATTGTCTTACCCAGATCGGGAAAACCGTTTATTTTAGCAGAATCCTGGTCCCTACTTGTCGCGTCCCAGCAAGGGGTGGCGGGCCAAACGGCGGTCGATTTCGGCAATGACCTTTCGATACGCCGGGCTGCCCACTTTGCCGAACCGGCGGGCAAACTCCTCCTCCCCCATGAATTCAGGCAGGTCAGCAATCGGCGGACACAATGCGGCATCTGTGTCAGCCGCCGCGAGCTGCGTTTGAATGCGCGCGGCTGCTTCACCCTGGGATAACTCACCCAGCCGCGCACCCGCCCTGTCCACCGCCAAGTCGGTAAAACTAAAACCTGAGCCGGACTTGGTATCGTCCTCCTCCTTGGCCAAACCTATGATGTTGGCCAAGCGGCTGCCGGCCGACACCGACAGCGCAGCGGCAATCAAATAATGTTGCGGCCAGTCCGTCCGGTTGTACAGGGTCAATGCGACATCCGGCGCACGGCGCGTGGTATGCCCCGAATCGGTCAGGAGTTTTTTCATGCTGATGCCGCTGACGTAGGCGCTCAGCGAAATCAGGGCAGCACGGTTTTCTGC
The DNA here is from genome assembly GCA_035635075.1 of Thiobacillaceae bacterium. Classification (GTDB taxonomy): domain Bacteria; phylum Pseudomonadota; class Gammaproteobacteria; order Burkholderiales; family Thiobacillaceae; genus DASQBT01. Next base: position 18,498 of record DASQBT010000036.1, read on the forward strand.
TGCCGCATCGCCGCCGCGCTGGCGAACCCGCTCAAATACAGGGCTCATCAGTTTCGGCAGGTCCAGGCTGCTGCGTGCCTTCCGCCTGCGGATCTGTTTGGCGATAAAGTCTGCGTAGCTGAGCAGTCGCTCGCGGTCAGCCTCGGACACCAGCAGGCTCACGCTCCTCCGCTCCAAGCGGGTCAGCAGTTCAGGCTGCCAGCGATAATCCAGCACAAGCTGGTTTTCACTGAGGCTTATGTGCGTCACCGCATCTGCCAGGGAAGCATAGACATCGTCGCGCTTGAGCAGAGTCTGGGCCAGCCGCGCGGCGCCTCGCGCCAGCCAGGACGGAAACGGAACGTCGCCAACGCGCAGGCTGATAAGCCTGAGTTTCCCGTCCTCTTCCTCGATGTCTGCGAGGATATTCATATAGCGGCCAAACGGGTTGGGGCGAAACCTGAGCGTCGCCTGGATTTGCGCGCTCTTGGGCGACAGATCCACGCTCATCGCGGAAAGAGGCTTCAGGACCACAGCATAATTAAGCAGGCGGTTAACCTCTTCCTCCGACAAGGTCAGGGTCTGCACAGTGTTGGGTGCGCCCTTGCGTGGATCGTGGCGCTGGAACAATTCCTTGGCCCAAACCATGTCATCCCGGGTAATGCGGGATACCGGCTCCACCGAGGGCTTGTCCTCCAGCACCAGCCAAGCCGAACCGAGCACAACGGCGAGCACCAACAGCAGGAAGATGAACAGGCGTTTCAAGAAGAAAGCTTTTTAACCACAAAGGACACGAAGCGCACGAAGAAAGTATGTTCTGAAATGCCTCGGCCAAGACTTCGGAAATCTCCAGTCATTCGTGTCTCCAGCGCCCTTAGTGGCTCAAGACCTAACCTGTGCCCGGTGTTGCCTCTTCGCGGTCTCACACCATCACCTGCACCCTGAACCTCGGCAGGGCGATGATGACTTTCTTGCCAAGCTCACCCGCGCCCAGCAGTTGGGAGTTGAGCTGGCGAGGGGATAACGGGGTGCCGAGTTTCATGGTCTTCCATTCAGAGCGAGGATTTGCGAAATTGTAAGCTCAGTTGCATCGTCGCCGACTCTGGACGGCAAGGCGCCCCAACCCCAGGCAGAACGTTCGCCCGAGGCCTAAACCAGAGTAAAATCTCAGCTATATGAGCTTGACTTCTTGCCCAACTTTATGAGACCGGCGCAACTTATAGCCATCATGGAACGCGAATTCCTTAGCACCGAGGAAGGCCACCACACGCCCGTCATGCTTTGGGGTCCGCCGGGCGTGGGGAAATCCCAGATGGTGGCGCAGACCGCCGCCCGCCATGGGGTGCCCGTCATCGATATACGGCTGTCCCAGATGGAGCCGTCGGACTTGCGCGGCATCCCGTTTCGCACCGGCGAACTGGTAGACTGGGCGGTGCCTTCCATCCTTCCGGACGCCAAGCGCCACGGCCCGAAAGGCATCCTGTTTCTAGACGAAATCACCTCCGCTCCGCCGTCCGTTTCTGCCGCTGCCTACCAATTGATCCTCGATCGGCGCCTGGGCAATTACCAGGTGCCTGCGGGCTGGGCAATCTTCGCCGCCGGCAATCGCCAGGGCGACCGCGGCGTGACCTATGCCATGCCTGCGCCGCTCGCCAACCGCTTTTCCCACTTTGAAGTGGAAGCCAACCTGGAAGACTGGGCCCAATGGGCTTACGACAACGGCATCGATGACCGGCTGATCGGCTTTTTGCGCTTCCGCCCCGAACTGCTGTTTGAGTTTGACCCGGCGCGCAATCCGGCCGCCTTCCCCACCCCACGTTCGTGGGAATTCGCCCATCGGGCGCTGCAGAAATTCGGCGACATGCCCGATCTGTTGGGCCCCTCCCTGGCGGGCTGCGTCGGCCAGGCTGCCGGCGTCGAACTCATGGCCTACCTGAACAACCTGGCCCGCATGCCGGACCTTGATGCCATTTTGGAAGGACGTGGCGTGGAAGCGCCCAAGGATGTGGACCTGCAATATGCCGTCGCTTCGGCTTTGGTCACGCGCGCCATCCGCTCCAAGGGCCAGCCGGACGCACCCGCCAAGCTGGGCAATATTCTCGACTTTGCCGGCAAGTTTCCGCTGCGTGAAATGGGCGTGATGCTGGTCTCCGACATGCACCGCAATGTCGGCCAGCAGCTGTTCACCATCCCACAGTTTGCCCAGTGGGCAAACCAGGTTGCCGATATTGTGCTGTATGAGTGATGATTCACGCAAAGGACGCAGAGGCAACAGAGGAACACATTTTTTCTGTCATTTCTCTGTTACCTCTATGCGAACGATATTCCAAGATGTCTGTCCATCTTTCTCGCGCTAGAGACGCCGCCACGAAGCTTGCTGCCGCGCGCACCCGGCTGATACTGGACAAGCCCTTTCTGGGCGCGCTGGTGTTGCGGCTGCCGATGCAGGAAGCGGGTTCCGGCTGGTGCCGCACCACCGCGACAGACATGCGCAGCTTCTATTACAACCCGGCTTATATCGAGCGCCTGTCCCTGTCGCAAGCGGAATTCGTTCTGGCCCATGAGGCCCTGCACTGTGCGCTGTTGCATTTTGTCCGGCGCGGCCATCGGGTGCAGCGCAAATGGGATCTGGCTTGCGATTTCGCCATTAACCCCCTGTTGTTTCACGATGGTCTGATCCCACCGCCGGAAGCCGTGATCCTCAACCAGTTCGACAACATGACGGCAGAGGAAATCTATCCCTGCCTGGATGACAGCCTGGACCATGAAACCCTCGACCAGCACCTGTATGACAATCAAAGCGAGGGCGGTCAGGATGGCGAAGCACAGGAGCCCCCGGTTGAAGACGCACCGCCGCAGGAATCATCCGGCGGCGGCAAGCCCCTGCAGAATGACGAGGGAGGCGGCGGCAATCGGGCCCAGCCCGCCCAGCAAGGCGAAGGTGGCAAGGGCGCGGAGCCTAAGGACGGTCCACCGCAGCCCCTCACGGCGCAGGAGCGGGAGCAACTGGCACAGAAGTGGCAACAGTACGTGGCGTCCGCCGCCCAGCAGGCTGCGGCTGCCGGCAAACTGGGTGGCGCCATGGCCCGCCTGGTGGAAACCTGGCTGCAGCCCAAGCTGCCTTGGCGCAGCCTGCTGGCGCATTACTTCTTTGAGTCGGCGCGCACCGATTACACCTACATGCGCCCGTCACGCCGCGAAGGCGACATGATCATGCCCAGCCTGAAAAGCCCGCACAGCGACATGGTAGTGGCACTCGATACCTCGGGCTCGATCAACGACAGCGAAATCAATGAATTCGTGTCCGAGATCAACGCCATCAAGGGCGCCCTGCCGGTGCGCATCACATTGCTGGCCTGCGACGCCAAGCTGACTGAAGGCGGACCGTGGACCTACGAGCCTTGGGAAGACTTCAGCCTGCCCAGGCAGTTTACTGGCGGCGGCGGCACCAGCTTCGAGCCAGTCTTCGAATGGGTCGACAGCCAAGGCCTGCGTCCCGACGTGCTGGTGTATTTCACCGATGCCCTGGGAGACTTCCCGCCCCAAGCGCCGGGCTATCCGGTCCTGTGGCTGGTGAAAGGCAAGGGAATTGTGCCGTGGGGGAGAAGGGTGCAGTTGAATTAATGCAGCATGTAGGAATTAGGAACTGGGACTTAGGGGAGGAGCGGGCCGAACCCGCGCATTTCTTGAAACACGGGCCGTTTCCCGCTCATCCCCGCCCGGAGCCCCAGCGTCTAGCTCCATGACCGAACTCTCCTCCGAAGACCAGCTGCGCCTGAACGTTCTGATGCTGGCCAACAAGGTGCAGGCGGTGCGCCTCGACGAGGGCACCATGACACTTTACGCTCTCACCGACAAAGGCGAAACGAAGGTGCCGCTGCACGCCAATTGTCGGACGGACCAGTACCTTCACCGGGTGAAGGAATTTCTCGGCGGCCATGCCCTGGGCTCGCCCGGCGGCTATCCTGTGTATCTGCAGCGCTGGACGCGGATGGGCCAGACCAGTGACAAGCACCTTGATGCCTTGCTGCTCCTGGGCGAACCGGAAGCGGTGGTGGCCGTGGCGCATGCCCCGGGCCTGACCGACGACCTGGCACGGCGCGCCTGGTGGTGCCAGCCGACCATGGAAATGGCGCGCTGGATGCTGGAAAAGGACGCCGTCATCGAGGGCCGTATGGGGAAGGTGCTGGCGGATTTTCTCATCGAGCATCTGCCCTTTGAGGAAAATCCCGACGCCCGCATGCACACCATCCGTCTGGTCCTCTTTGGCAAGCTCACCGACCCCGCCACCACCGCTAAGCTGTGGCGCATCGCCAAGGGTGTGCCCTATTACTTGATCGGCTTTCTCGAATTCATGCCGGAGAATCTTCCCGATGACCAGGCGGCACGAGCCGATTACGCTGAGGCCGAAGCCACGCTTAGGCCGCTGATCGAAGCCGGCAATCCCTATGCCGAGCGCCTCCTTGCCCTGTTCTCGGCCAACGGCCAGACTTGGCTCAAGGCGGCGACGGAGGTGCTGGCCAAGCCCTCCACCTCGGTGGTGGTTTATGCCTTGCTCGATGCCATCAGCCGCCATTTCCACTCCATGGGCTATCCCATTCATGCCGGCACGCTTGAAGAGGCATTTCTCCGGTCCGAGGCCCTAGTCAAGGCTGAAACCGGAGGACCAGAGGGCTTGAGACTTCTGCGTGAGGCCGCGCCCCAATTCTCCCGCTCAGTCCAGGCCATGTTGGCCCTGTCAGCGCTCAGCAGCAAGCTGGCTGACCCCTGGTTGCTGCGCAACACCGCGGTTGGCGCGCTGATGCGGCGTAAAATCGATCCCATGGTCAAACCCATCCAGTTGGAAATCGACGTGTTGCGCAAACCGGGTCATTGAACGTGAAACTCTACCTCGATCCCTCGCAGTCCAGGGAAGTGCCAGCCTTGATCCGCAGCCCAAACAGGAAGCACAAGCGCTATCCTGAAGGAGTGGTGGAACCGGTGGCGAGCGAGGCCGAAGCACGCCAGCGTGCCGAAGACAATCTGCATCCAGCCATCGTCATCGGCCCTTCGCGCTCGTCCGAAGGCTTCCGCATTTATTATTTGGTTAGGTGGCTAGACCAGGAGTAAGAGCCATGGATTACCCGAAAAAACCCATCGACATCCCCATCGTTACCAAGTCGGCGGAGGGCAGTTCCGCACCTCCACTCGCCGGAGGTGGCTGCTCCGGCTCCGACCCGGTCGCGCTGATGGTGCTGGGCGACAGCATGGAGCCGGAATTCATGGAAGGCGAAATTATCGTCATTGAACTGGACGGCCATGTGACTGACGGCAGCTACGTGATCGCCTGGCATAACGAGGAATACATCTTCCGCCAAGTCATCAAGCGCGACGTCGGCTGGGCATTACATGCCCTCAACCCGAAGTATCCCGATGCGCCCATCGCCGGCCTGGATCCCGTTAAGGGCGTCATCACGTTGAAGAAGAAACCCGGGTCCCGCAAGTCTGTCAAATACTACATTCCCACCAAGGTCAACGCCTGAACACTTTTTGGACAAGGAGTTCACATGCCCTATTTCATCTACAAGCTCATGCCCTTCAACATGATCGAGAAGCTTACCCAGTTCGACAAGTTCAAGGACGCTTCCAACCATGCCAAGGAACTGCGCAAGAACGTGCCCGCCGATGCCGACTACAGCATCAAGGTCATGTACGCGGAAAATGAGCTGCAAGCGGAGGACATCCTGAATACGCCCCGAGGACCCGGGATCACGACCGGCGAGGATTACTAACTCGCGGCCGGCAGCCATGTCCAACGAGTACAACGAGGATGCCTACCGCGATGCGCGCAAGCGCATCAACCCCACGCCCTGCGCCTTCGAGAAAGCCGTGCTGGCCCGCTGCGTCGCCTGCGATCTGGCGGACAAACATCTGCTGGCGGAGCGAGAAACGATCAACTGCCGCGACCCCGAGGCGCAGAAGACCTGCACCGAACTGCGTCACGCACTCCGCACCCATTCCGCGTTCAGCCTGAAGATCGCCAGCCCCAACGTCCCGATCCCCCACGGCAAGGAAATCAAGGCCCAATGCGGCGGCCTCAAGGGGCTGCAGCAGGCCATGAGCGGAACGGAAGAAGTGGCCAACGCCCGCAAGCTGGTCCTGGAAGCCTTGGCGCAATACGGCGACCTGGACTCCCTGCCTTATACGGAGATCGTGCAGACAATCTCCCACTTCAACCTCCGGCGCCGGGGTCAAGCGCCTGCGGGATAAGGGTTTCCCCGCTAGGCCGAAGCGCCTAGAATGAATTCAGGACCGACTAGCAGGTGCGATGATGCGCAATATCCATGAAACCATCGAGACCATACAGCGCAATTGCCATATTGCAGACGCCAATCATGCGCGCGAAATGACCATGTGCAACTACCTGCTGGGGATGCGCGAATACTTCCGCTGGGAAAACGAAATCCCCTTGACGCAGCAGCCGCCCAAGCAGGAAATCGGCGAATGGCTAACCCAACGTGAGGCACTGTGGGACAGCTTGGAACAGAATGACTTCCAGCCCGTGCCGGTGAACAACCGGCGCTATGACCCGTTTGCCATAGACGCCATCAACCACGCGATCGAGGATTACGGCCTAGTTTACGGTGCCGGCATCGGCCGCTTTCACCAGCCGCATTTCTTCCTCGGTGAACTGATCAGGAAGGAGGAGCGCGACGGGCTGACCATCTATGTCACAGGCTGCGAATACGCCCGCGACATCACCTCCTTTCCCGCCGCCTATCAGGACGGCGCCATCATCCTGCGTCTGGATGCGTTAAAACGGGTGCTCTGGGAAAAGGTGGAAATGTGGGGGCTGAAGCAAAGCGAAGGCGCGCTCAAGTCCGCGCTGGACTGTTACGGCTTTGACAGCGATCCCGACCATGCCCTCACCCACATGGCCGAAATGGAGAGCGAAACCGTCATCCTGCACGAAGTGGGCGAAGCCCGCGCTGGCCGGCTCCTGGGCCCGGACTGGCGCGACATGCTGGCCGGCTTCAACAGCAAGCGTACCGAAGTGTTCGCCCGCGCCATCAAGGACAACTTGGCCGACTGCCTCTCCACATTGCCTGCCCTGTTGGACAGACAAGCCAAGTGTTCACTGCACTTTTACTTTGCCGAGTTCGACGGCCTGCGCAAGAGCCTATTTCCCGCTTTGGTCGAAGCCTACCGAGTGTGGCGCGAAACCGGCGATGAGCAGGCACTGCGCAATGCGGTACATAGTGGCGAACAGCACTGGCTGCTAGCCGCGCAGCAGCTGATCGAGCAATATCGGCAAGACCCGCAGGGCGCGGAGAAAAACATCCTCGCGCAGATCCCGGCGAATTTGGCACATACCTTCTGCACGCTATAGAGTCCTCTCCCCACGCACGCGGGGAGAGAGGTGGTAGTGAGAGAGATTCCGGGCGACGGGGAGAGCAACGTGTCAAGACTGTTGTGCGGCGTTTCCGTCTTTGTCCGTATCAGCCGACGAAAGATAGCAGTTGTTGAATTGAATTAGATTCAGATGCACCCAAGGCACCCAATTTGGATTGGCAAGACCATTGCTCGTTGGACTACGGGCGTAAAGCGAGACGAATTTCGAAAGAAGGAAATGGAGGAATCAGCGCCTCGCCAATTCGGCAAGACGGGAAAGCAGTAGATTTGACTTACCAGAGATTGCAGCGGTAGGCCAGCGTTGATGTTGTCTCTCGCCGCTGCGTAACCCCACCAATAAGCAAGCGGCTTCGAATTCATGAAGCCGCTTGCTTATTGGTGGGTCGGGCGAGATTCGAACTCGCGACCAACGGATTAAAAGTCCGCTGCTCTACCGGCTGAGCTACCGACCCTGCAAAGCCCGCCATTATACCGAAAGCCATTATTCCGTCAAAGACGTAGCGTCAAGACTTGCGGGCCTGCGGACAACAAAAAAGCGGGCCGAAGTCCGCTCGTCACTGTTCCAAGTTGTTTGTGCCCTGCTCAATCTACATGCTTATCTACATGCTTATTTTTTTTTTGTTTTTGGCGGAGGGCTTGCCCTTGCTCGTGGTGCTCCTGCTGAAATTGGCGGGCTCTATCGGCGGTGGCGTAGGCTCGGCAACCGGAGCGGAAATGGGAATGGGTTCTGCATCGGCCACGGCCACCGGATGTTCCAGGCTGTATTGATCAATGAATGCTACCATCTTCTGCTTGCTGACCAAGCCGGGAATGTACATGACCAGCTCGCCCGTTGGGTCATACAAATAAGAGGTGGGGTAGAAATCCACCGGGCCGACCTGATAGGCGGGGCTCTTAACATCCTGGCGATTGCCGCCCAGCACCTGCGGATAGCGCAGCCCGTAGCGGTCGATGTAGGAATGCACGGACCCTTCATCGCCGCCGTAGTCCATGGCCATGCCGATCACCACGAAGTCCTTGCGCGCGTCCAGATCGTTCAGCGTGGGAAACTCCATCCAGCAGCGTGGACACCAGGGCGCCCAAAAATTGATCAACACCCATTTGCCGTGAAAATCCGACAGCCGCAGGGTCTTCCCCTTGTTGTCGACAAAGTTGAAGTTGATCGCCTTGGATGCAAGCGCGTTCTGGGCTAGCCCCATCGCCAGAAGCACCATCAAGGCAGCAATTAATCTTTTCAACCCAGGTCCTTTCTAGCGCTATGTCACTAACCCTAACAATGCCAAGGTTGAATGGTCAAGCCTATATGAATGATTAACGGCAAAATAATGTCGGGCTATAGTTTTTTTTAGACACCGCGCAACATCATGGCGTACTGCACTTTCATGGTTGCCGCCGCCCCGGCAATGATGCTGCCCAATACCAGGAAGGACATGATGGACAAAGTTGAAACCCCTGTCACCCCCTGGCCGATGGTGCATCCCAGGGCTGTTACCCCGCCAAAGCCCATGAATACTGCGCCTATGATATGTCTGACCATGTCCTGGGGGGAATTGAATGATTCCCAGCGGAAGGTACGATGGGTTACGGCGTAGAGGAACGAACCGGCAAGAACGCCGAATACCGAGCCAACGCCAAACGTGATGATGGTCGCCGAATCGGTCCAGTAGGCCCACAAATCCATCGTATAGCCGAGTGGGGCGACGAAAGTCATCGATTCGGCCAAGTGGGAATTGGTGCCCCGGTACACCATTTCCAGGGTATCCGGATCCTCACCGAAGCCGATTTTGGAAGTGACATACCAACCTCCCACCACCACCAGCCCGACCACGATCCCACTCAATATACCATCGGAATTCTTGCGAAAATCCTGGCTGGCGAATATGAACGCCAGCATGATGACCGCGATGGCCAGCGCCAAACCCAAGGCCGTGCCCTTGTCGGCCAAGTGCAGCAGGCTCGGGAGTGTTTGAATCCCATCAAGATGTACGGTGACTAACGGAGCTTGTAGGAAATTAAGGCGAAACCAGCCAAACAAACCCCTCAGCGTGACCAGGGCCGAGTAGGCCAGAAACACGAACACCACAACCGACTTGAGGTTACCGGCCCCGAGGCGAACCAAGGTGCGCTGGCCGCAGCCGCCGGCCAGAGTCATGCCCACGCCGAACGTGAGCCCACCCACAAGGGCCGCCAGCCAATAGAAATTGGCTGAGGTGTAGAGGGTTTTGGTGACATCGAGCCAGCCCACATAAGCCAGCATATTGGTGCCGATAATGGCCACAGCGATGGCCAGCATCCAGGCCCGCATGCGATTCCAGTCGCCGATATTGACGACATCGGACACCGCCCCCATGGTACAGAAATGCGTCTTGTTGCCCACATAGCCAAAGATCGTGGCCAAAATAAACCCGCCAATAGCGACTTGCCGCTCAAGGGGGAGCGTGTGCAACCATTCCATCAAAACCTACTCCACAAATCCAAGTGTAACCAATTTGCCACAGAAGCCCAGGGGCAGCAAGCTAACTTTAATCTTTAAGGCTAACTCACCGTCATACCCAGGAGTCCTGTCGCGCGCTCAATATGTGCCAGCGAACCACGGAACGCAGACGGTCAGTCGTAATAGTGGGTCGGATCTGCGACACCCGCCGCTGCAAATCCTTCTCGCCGGAGGCGACACGAATCGCAGCGGCCGCATGCTCGCCCCGCCGAGTCCGCCTGATAACATGACACGGTCAAGCCAAAGTCGACCCCCAGCGCTGTGCCTTGGCGGATGATTTCGGCCTTCGATAGATGAATAAGGGGTGCATTGATGCTTATGGCCTGCCCTTCGACCGCCGCCTTGGTCGCCAGATTGGCCATCCTTTCAAACGCGGCGATAAATTCCGGGCGGCAGTCCGGATAGCCGGAATAGTCCAAGGCATTGACGCCGATGAAAATAGCATTGGCACGCAGCACTTCGGCAAACGCCAGGGCATAAGCCAGCATTACGGTATTGCGGGCCGGAACGTAGGTCACGGGAATTCCTGTGGTAGGGCCTTCCGGCACGGCAATCGCCCGATCGGTCAGCGCCGATCCGCCAAGCTGGCCCAATTCGAGCCGCACGGTTCGATGTTCGGCGACCCGCATGGCGGCCGCCACCCTGCAGGCGGCATCCAGTTCGGCGCCATGGCGCTGATCATAATTGAAACTCAATGCATGGCAGCGGTAGCCCTGGCTCACCGCAATGGCGAGTGTGGTGGCTGAATCCAGCCCCCCCGAGAGCAGAACCACCGCCGCTGGCGCGGTCGTCACCTGGCCCGTTCCTCGCCCCATATTATCTTGTGCAACTGGACTTGCAGGCGCACCGGCGCACGGTCCTCCAGCACCCACTGGCTCAGCAATGTGGGTGAGAGTTGGCTGTACACGGGCGAGAACAACACCGGGCAGCGGGCGGCCAGGTCGTGACGGCGTATTACTTCCATTGCCCAGTCATAGTCAATGCGATCCTGCAGCACAAATTTGACCTCGTCCTGTGCATTGAGCAGGTTCACATTTTCCCAGCGATTGCGGGCGGATTCGCCCGAACCCGGCGGCTTGATGTCGAGGATGCGCGAGACCCGCGGGTCCACCGGCGCTATGTCGTACGCACCGCTGGTTTCCAGGGAGACCGAGTAATCGGCATTACACAGGCTGTGGAGCAGGACAAGGCAGTTTTTTTGCGCCAATGGTTCACCGCCGGTGACGCACACATAGCGCGTAGCGTGCTGGCCCAGTTGTTCCAGCAGGCTTTCCTGGCTGATCGTCTCTCCACCGGTAAAACTGTAGGATGTGTCACACCACTTGCAGCGCAAGGGACAACCCGTCAGGCGAATGAACACTGTGGGCAGGCCCATACGCGTGGTTTCCCCTTGCAGGGAATGAAAAACCTCCGTAACACGGAGGGTGATGGGTTGTGTCACGATGGAATTACTTCAAAGTGGCCAAACGTCTTGCCGCAATGGCAGCCGCATTGGTGCCCCCATGTTTGGCAACGATTTGCTCAAGAGTCTTCCTGGCGCTCGAAATTTCCCTGAGCTCCTCCTGGCAGCGCGCAATGTTGAGTAGCGCATCGGGCACCTTGCCGCTTTGCGGATAAGCCACAAGCAGTTTTTGCTGTTGGGCCATGGCCGTTCGGTAATCGCCCATTGCGTAATACGAGTAGCCGATCCAGTACTGCGCATTCGAGGCCAGCGAGCTGGACGGATAATTCTTGGCGAAGCCCTTGAAACCCGCAATGGCCCCGACATAATTGGCGGAGCGGAACTGGTTGAGTGCAGCTTCATACAGTTTGGCCTCAACCAGCGGATCGGCGCTTGCCTCAGTGGCGGAACCAGGTGGGGTGGCATTGGTGTTTGCCGCCGCCGCGGGCGACGGAGTTTGGCTGGATGGCGCTTGGGCAGCCGGGCTGGCCGCTGCGGCGTTCGGAAGTTCCGTAAGCTTTGCCGGAGACACGATGAGGGCCGGGCGGCTTGCCAGTTCGGTCAACCGGTGGTCCAGGTCCTGGTACAAATCGGTTTGCCGTTTGCCCAGGGCATCCAGCAGGTGGGCGTTGAGCTCGGTTTGTCCCTCGATCCTGGCGACCTCCCCTTTAAGCGCCTCCACATCCTTCAGCAGGGACAGCAACCCCTGGTTCTGCAGCAACGTTTCCAACTTGCCGAGACGCTGTTCCAGTGCTTGGACCTGGGACTGGAGCTGCTGATTCTGCTTGCTCGGAAGCTCGTCTGCCCAGGCCTGAAAGCCAGGACTGGCCAGCAAGCCCAACACCATCCAGTAACGCTTCATGCAGCTTTAGTTATTCGTCAGAGTAGACAATATCGGCCCGGCGGTTTTCCGTGTAGGCCTGCTCCGTCTCGCCAACGGCGCGTGGCTTTTCCTCGCCGAAACTGACCGCTTCCATCTGTGCATCACCTACTCCCAGCACCGACAAAGCCTTGCGCACGGCCTCTGCCCTGCGCTGCCCAAGGGCCAAGTTGTATTCCCGGCTGCCGCGGTCGTCCGTGTTGCCCTGCAAGGTCACCTTGGCATCCTTGTGCGCGACCAGGTAAGCCGCATGGGCCTCGATGACGGCGCGGTAATCATCCTTCACCACGTTGCTATCGTAATCGAAATAGATGCTGCGCTTGGACAGCGGGCTGGTCGGATCCTTGCGCGGATCTGCAGCGCCCGACTTGCTCTCGACGCTGCCTTCCAGAGGCTTGCCCTCCGTCGCCGCGCCACCTACGCCGCTGGGCGGCAATGCGACCGTCTCCACGCCCTTGTTGGCCTCGGCAGCTGATGCCGCGCTCGCTGGAGCCTGGCCGGCCTTGGCGCCTTTGGTCGCCTGATTACGGTCTTCAATGCTTGCAACAGGGCCGGATGAACTGCAGGCCGTCAGCGACAGGACAATCAGCAGGGGAAGCAGAATGCGGTTCACGTCATAGTCTCCTCGAAGGATTCACTCAGTTGCTCGGCGGATTTGCCTGCACGTCTTGAAGATAGGGATGGTTCTGGCTGCTCTGTACCCAGGCCAGGCAAACAAGTGGTCAGCCTGCTGGCCAGTCTTCAGCGTAGCTGACTCGCCCATCAGGATATCAGTTCCCTTGTCCTGCGCTTCTCCCGCGCCGATGAGCTTGGCAGCCCGGGGATGGTCGGCTCTTGCCGCTGCCGCAGCCTGCCGATCTGCTTGTTCCGCCGGGCTCGTCCCGACCGCGAGTTCGGCCTCAGTTCTTGGCTGCTGGCGCAGCCCGTGATCAACATATGGCAAAGGGCGCACGGATGGAATGCAGGTCTCCGCTCCGAACCAGGAAGCATACAAGGCCTAGCGCCCCCATGCTGGCTCGCGCGCATCCGCTCCCTCCTCTGACAGACGAGCGCGAATCCTGCCATCGATGCTCACTGTCCCCAGTATTCCCTTGCTCCCGAGCACCGTAGCGTAAAGTATCATCTGGCCATTGGGCGAGAAACTGGGTGATTCATCATGTGCACTGTCCGTCAGCACCCGGCTCTGGCCCGATTCCAGTTCCATGACCGCTACCTGAAACCGGCCGCCCTCGCGCCGGATGTAGGCCATGAGCTTGCCGTCCGGACTGAGCGCCGGGGATACGTTGTAATTGCCTTCGAACGTGACCCGCTTCGCCTCCCCGCCGTCGGCTGGTAATTTGTATATTTGCGGCGTGCCACCGCGGTCGGACGAAAAGTAAATCCATTTGCCGTCGGGCGAGAATACCGGCTCGGTGGAGATGTCGCTGCCCTGGGTGAGTCTGGTCACACCCGAGCCGTCCGCGCCGATCAGGTAAATCTGCGAAGTGTTGTCGCGGGTCAGGGTCACCGCCAAGTGGCTGCCGTCAGGGGACCAAGCGGGAGCGGAATTGGAACCTTTGAAGGCCGCGACCGCTCGCCGGCTGCCATCTGCCAAATTCTGCACATAGACCACCGGCTTCTTGTCTTCAAATGATACATACGCCAGCCGGCCGCCATTTGGAGAGAACACCGGAGAGATCAACGGCTCCATGGAACGCACGACGCTGCGCGGATTGGCCCCGTCGGCGTCCGCCACCTTCAGCTCGAACACCTTGCCGCGCTTTTGCACATAAGCGATGCGGGAACTGAATGCGCCACGCAAGCCAGTCAGCTTCTCGTAAATGACATCGGCAATGCGATGCGCAGTCGCCCGCCACTGGTCGGCCCCGGCATCGTAGCTGTAGCCCGCCAGTTGGACCTGCCTGACCACATCCAGAAGCCTGAAACGGACCTCGAACCGTCCTCCCGGCAGGCTGACGACCTGCCCAATGGACAACGCTTCGGCGCCCTTGTTCTTCCACTGCTTGTAATTCACTTGGGCGGGTTCAGCGGGCTGCGGCCCCGCGCCGATATCGACCAACTTGAATTGGCCGCTGCGCAGCAGATCATTGCCAATCAGTTCGGTCAACGCCGGACGCGGCTGATCGCCCGGCCCCTGAAAAGGCACCAACGCCACCGGTATCTTGTTGGCAGCGCCACCGATAATCTGGATTTCCATGGCGGCTTGCACCGGCAGCGCCGCCAGAAGAGTAAGAACCGCGGCAAATGAGCGCGGAATCCTGCGGAAAAATCTACCCACAAACATCCTGAAAGACTTGGTGATGTGAAGCGCGAAGTCTATCACAGCGACGCTACGATTCGCTCTGCCACGCCCTACTCCTCTTTCGGCTGAAACTTGAGATCCAGTTTGCGGAATTGGGCGATGGCATCCTTGTCCGTCGGTGTCGGCAGGGGGGACGATTTGTAGATGGCCCGTTCCACCGCCTGGTCGTAGGCAGTGTTACCGCTGGACTTGGTCAGTTTTACGCCGGCGATGTCGCCGGTAGGCAGGACGCTGACCTCGAACCGGGCCTGCGGATTGCCGCTCAGATTCTCCGGAATGCGCGTGTTGCC
>DASQBT010000037.1:0-4901 GCA_035635075.1 Thiobacillaceae bacterium
CCTGAAGTCGCAGGCCGGGTCGCGATAGCCGGGCTTGCCGACAAACTTGAGCAATTCCTGATCGCCCGGACACCAGTCGAAGCCATAGGTTTCATCCAAACTCCTGGCCGGGCAGCCGGCGGAACCGGGCGTGCAGCAGCCGGGGTCGTTGATCAGACCCCATGTCTTGAAGCGGTCTCCGCGTTGCGCCGAATTGAGCACGCGGTACCAGTCGATCAGTGCCGTGATTCTTTGCGGAAATGCATAGGTATGGAAACGGGCATTGCCGGCAGTGGCCTTGAACCAGATTTCCCGCCCGGCGCGCGCACTGGGGCTGAGGCCGACTTCTCCCTGGTGGAAACCGCCATCGTCATAAACCGCCGCTGCAACCGGGACCGGAGCAGCTGCATGAGAAATCGCTACGGGCCCGGTCGTTACTGCGTGCGCCAGTTCAGGTTGGCGCGTGAGTGCGGCCAAGCCGGCAATGGCCGTGGCACCCAGCAACACAAGCCATGTGGATGTCTTCATGTTCCTCCCTTATTGCTGAACCGCGGCGCTGTCCTTCAACATAGTGAACGCCGCTTGCATGTCAAGGCGGCAACTGATGCTGCTCACGCAGGATTGCGCTGATCCAGAGCAGCTCGGAGGCGTTGTCATCCGCCATCTCTTGCCTCTGCCGTGCCTCTGCCAAAGGTGATTCGAATACGCTTCTCCCGATCCAGTGGCCAAGCTTGCGGTAGCTCTCGAATTGCGATTCGTCAAACCACTGGTCCTTTGTCGACTGGTTCGGAAATTCCGGGTGGGTCAACTGGTAATTCTGCAGATCCGCCGGTTCTGCGCCGGTCAGGCGTGGCTTGAGATAGATCAGCGTGCCTTCGGGGGCGTCCGGATAGATCACGCGGCCAACAGCCGAATAGCCTTTCTTGAGTTCATCGCAGTGGAGGTCGATGACCACGCCGAAATCCGCGTAGCACTTGCGAATCGCGTTGCCGAGGTCATCGAACGTGCTGTTCTGATCCTGCCCGGCATCGATGGCAACGATGCAATTGCAGCGCCGCCTTACCAGTTCGTAGATGCCCAGGTTCTCGAAATGGCCGCCGTCAGAAAGGTAGACAAACGATGAGTTGTAGTCGGTCATGCCAAACAATTCCTTCAGCAGGTAAGTGCCGCTGAATGGCGGGTCATGGATCGCCCAAGCGCTTGGATGGGCCGGATTGCCGCTCCAATGGCCGAGGCGCACATTGAAAACGGTCAGCAGGAAGGTGAGTGCCGGCGAGCTCTGATAGCCCATATTGGGCGAGACGGCTGCGCCGGATATGGCCATGGCAGAGCCTGCGCATACCCCACCCATGTATGACGCAGTGGGGCGGTAATGGCTCAGGCATTGACCTTTCTCGTCCGGCAAGGTGAAGCTGTAGCCAGAGTAGAGAGGGGTGAAGGCGAAAGCCGCGGCACGTCGTTGCTGCCAGGCAAGTTGCTTTCCTGCAACCAGATTCATCGCGGTATTGTGGATGGGGTAGGGGCGCTGGCAGACCATGCGGCCGTCTTCTTCCTGGCAGAAGTCCGCCAGTCTCAAATCGTCACGTGGATCGAAACCGGTAAATGGATGCGGGATGCGTGACTTGGAGCGTGAAGCCCCCAGATAACAGCGAACCAGGCGCTGACGGTAGAAGTGATAAGTCGAAAACAGGTTTACATCAAAACGCCAAGCCAGGGCTGATGCAAGTGCAAAACTTCCGGCGCAAAGCGCGGCCAACAGGGTGAATGGAGCTTGTTTGAAGTAGGTCGCTTCCTGCGCGCTGATTTGCGCAAAGCTGGCATTGGCCGGATAGACATGCGCCGCGCAGTTGCCGCATGACAGGTACAAGATTAATTCATGCAAACCCAGCGACGACAAGCCAAATAGCCCAAGGATGAATATATAGGGTGTGAGCTTTGCGACCTGTAAACGCAATTTGTCTCCGGTCTGGCCGAATGACGTTGGGCTGTGTGCCAACAGGACGCCGACGGCGGTGGATGCGACCCAGGTAGCGGCACCCGAACCGACGAACCAGTTCGGCGCCCAGAGGAAAAATGCAGGGGCGATATACACGATGCTGAACACGGTCGCCCAAACCAGGGCAAACATCAGAAGCCAGCCACCCAGGCGGGACCACCATTCGCGCGAGTCATGCGAAAAGTAGCGCCCCATCAAGCCGATGTGGCAGATGACCGTGAGGGAATAGAACTTGAGCAGCAAGGCGGTGGACAATGCCGAGGCAATCCAAGCCCCGCTGTACGCGAAACCCTTGACGATTAGAGAGAGTTTGGCGAAACCGGCCGCCAGCAAGCCACCCAGCGCGCCGGCAAGCAAGGCGAATAGTCCCATCCACAGCATCCTGGGCAACCCGAACTGCGACTGGGCGGATCGGCTGCGGCCGAGAAGCCGGCCCATACCCCAGCCCGCAAACCAGGGAAGCACATAAACCACCATGCCCCATAGGACCCAGCCACAAAGGGTGATATCCCTTAGTTGCTGCGCACCAGCATAAAAACCATAACCAATCAGCCAAGCTGACAAGAGTGCCGGCATGACGACCAGCGCCAGCACCCAACCCTGGCGCGTGTAGAACGGCGGCCGCGTTTCGAATCCATCGCGATTTCCCAGGTTGAGTCCGATGAATACCATAGCCACGCCGATGCAGGCTATGCCCCCGCCGAACAAGGGCAGCAGGCGTGGATCGACCTGGACATGTGCTCCCTCCCAACCGGTCAGCCAGCGCGCTCCCCACACCAGGAGCCGAGGCAACAATAGCAGCGCCCCGAGATACAGCAGCAGCAAAATCAGATTGAGATAAAGATTGCGCAGATAAGTAGCGATGGCAGACAGCGTGTCGGCGGAAAACAGGCCCACCTTCGGGGTGAGGTAATTGCTGTAACTGCGCAGGAAGCGGATGGCCGGAATTTCGTCTCCGCCGGTCTTCAGCTGTTCCTCCGCACCCTCAACCTTGCCGCCACATCGATGAATGAACGCAGACAACCACCCTCCGATGTAGCCGCCACCGGAGACACAGGATAGATAATCGAACTGGCGCAGCAGTCGCAGCTCGGCGAGCGCCTGCAGGATGCCGAGGTTGAACGTGGCGCTGCGTATTCCACCGCCCGAGAATGCCAAGCCAGTCCATGGCTTTTCGGGACTACCGCTGGTGCCCTCGGGCTGCCTGATCGACGCGCGTTCCTGAGCATGAACGGTGGAAAAATCCAGGCCGTCACGCTGAAGGTCTGTCACGGGCATACCTTTCCGGCCACCCAGGAGGCCGGTTCGATGACGGAGTATTTGCTGACACGTTCGTCCGGCTGACGATCGCAGATTTTCATTGTGTGCTCCCTTTGGCTCTGTCCGGTGGCGTTTGCGCCTGAATGTTCGCTGGGCCTGTTACGACGCGCGGCGAACGGCGGGCCTGTGCGCTATCTTGGCGTTCCCGGCATTCGACGAGCATGTCCGACTAACCCACGCCTGTCTCCTCTCGTCTTACGTCTGGCCGCCCCCGAGCCAACTGGCAAAGTAGCTATTACCATAGAATATAAATTCATAATGTGGGGGTGGCTGCAGGTTGTGATCCAGCCTCGCCATGTCTTTGCGCTTCGCCAGTCGTGCGCCATCAACCAGGCAACATTTCACTCCCCAGCCGCGCCAGCATGGCAGTGCCATACGCTGCTTCGGTATGTTCGGAAGTTCCCACCGGCACGCCCAGCGCCCGTTGCCGGATGCGTCGCCAGGTTTCGTTTTTTGCGCCGCCGCCTGCCGTCAATACACGCTCGAGCCGACTTGCGCCGAGTTCCATGAGCCTGCGGTAGCCGAGCGCCTCGATCCGTGCAAGGGATTCGAGGAGCCCATGGAGAAACGCCCGATCATCCGCTGGTCTGGGCTCCAGACGTGGCAGAAGCTGCGGGTCGTTGACGGGAAAGCGCTCGCCCGGATTGGGCAAAGGATAGTAATCCAGCCCGCTATCATGCTCCGCATTGATTTGTTGCGAGAGCTTGGTCAGCTGCCGGTCGGAAAAATATTGGCTGAACACCGCCGCGCCGGCATTCGAGGCGCCACCAGCCAACCAAAGCCGACCGTAACGATGGGAATATACACCGTATTCCGGGGCGTCCGCACGGGTCTCAGATAACAGCTTGAGAACCAGCGTCGAACCCAGGGACGTGACCGCCTCGCCGGGCTGATCCACCCCTGCGGCCATGAATGCGGCGATGCTGTCGGTCGTGCCGGCTCGGACCACACAGGCAGGGTTGAGGGTAAAGCGGCGGGCGACCTCGGCGCTGAGGCGGCCGAGGCTGGCGCCGGGGGCGACCAACTCGGGCAAAAGAGGCCGAATGGGCAGGGCTTGCATCCAGTTTGGCCAAATGAGCATTTCAGGATCACAACCGGTCTTTAGGGCGTTGTGATAGTCACTCGTCCCGAAGCGGCCGCTCAGCAGCCCGGTTAGCCAGTCCGCCTGGTGGCAAGCGTGACAGGCGCGTTCGTTGCCGTGCTGGTTCAAGAGCCGAAGGAGCTTGCTGAGACCTGAGCCAGCGCTCGCGACGAAATGCAGCTCGCCGGCCAAGGCGCCAATTGTTCGCGCTTCCCTTGCGGCGCCCGTGTCGGCGTAAAGCAGGGCAGGGCCCAGCGGCTGCCCCTTGGCATCGACCAACAACACCGTGCCGGAGGTGGCGTCGATGGCAACAGCGGCCAGACAAGACCTTGCCTCAGCCGGCACACCGTCCAGCAGATCAAAGAGCGCTGTGCGCCAGTCTGCAGGTTGCTGCCCGTCGGAATCTGGATAGACGAACCGGCCTTCGTGAACGATACCCCCCACTGAGTCGATCAGGCAAGCGCGGGCTCCAGAAGTGCCGAAATCCAAGCCAAGATAGCACTCAGCCACGAATATTGGACTGCG
>DASQBT010000038.1:0-6672 GCA_035635075.1 Thiobacillaceae bacterium
GATGATCCGCGCCCCATACATCGATGATGCGCTCAAACCCGCGCTCGTACTTGTCGGCATGGTAGGCGATATCAGAAGCAAAATAAGTGTATTCGCCATTGGCGCGCTGCACCACGCGATCCTTCTCGTCACCGAAAGCGGCCGCCCGAAACCACAGCGCGCCGTCCTGCTCATACAGGTGACCGGCGGCCTTCAGCCGTTCGACTGTCTCGGCGACCGCGCCCGAATCGAACAGGCTCCTTTCCGAAAACCAGCGGTCAAAGTGAACCCCGAATTCTTCCAGATCTTCGCGCCCATCGCCCAGTTGTTCGTTCAGAGCGAAGCCGTGGAAGTAGAAGTAATCGCTGCCCAGCAAACGTTTGGCGGCGCCGATCAGCCCATCCAAATGGGCCTCATTCTGGCGCTGGGCTTCCGGGTCGCCCGCCGCGAGCTCCTCGTCAGCCGGACAGGGCGGGATGCCGTCCATTATTTTCCAGGGATCATGGATGTAGCGATCGCGGTGTTCCGCATAAATGGCGCGGGCCATCTCCTTCACATACTCACCCTGATAGGCATTGGAAGGAAAAGGCAAGAGAATGCCGGTAAGCTCCAGGTAGCGCAACCAGGTGGAAACGGCCAGGATATCCATCTGCCGCCCCGCATCGTTGACGTAGTACTCGCGGCTGACTCTGAACCCGGCGGCGTCCAGGACGTTGGCCAGGCTGGCGCCGTATGCCGCTCCACGGCCATGACCCACATGCAGCGGGCCAGTGGGATTGGCGGACACGAATTCGACTTGCACTTGAGGCCCGACGGCCGGCTTGCGGCCATAGTCCATCCCCGCCTCAAGCACCTGCGCCACGCCGTCGCTCCAGGCCTGCGCACTAAGGAACACATTGATGAACCCGGCGCCGGCGATCTCGGTTCTGCTGACCAGGGAATTGGGGAGCAGGGCAGCTTGAATAGCCCGGGCCAAGTCGCGCGGATTGCGCTTGAGTTGCTTCGCCAGCTTGAGCGCGACGGCGCTGGCAAATTCACCGTGCTCGGAAGTCTTGGGCCGATCCAACTCCAGGGCGCCGTCAAACTCCGGCGCCACGGCAGACACCGCGCTAGCCAGCCATTGGGCAATCTGGTCCTTGAGAAAGAAGGGCATGCTCGATTAAGAAATTGCCGCCGGCAGGAAGACTGCAGTCTGTGTTGAAGTGGGACGATTATATCAGCCATCGTCCGGCGATTTCCGCGTTTGGCCCCGCGCATATGGCGATCAGCATCGCCCGGATGAAGTCAGGGGCCGAGCGCAGTCGGGCCCCTCGGGTGGCCTCGCATCGAGATTAAGCCGGGATTCGGCTCATGGCTCTTCGTCGAGGCGCTTGCCGTGCCGAATATTGAGCTGCTTGAGCTTGCGATACAGGTGCGTGCGTTCCAGACCCGCTTTTTCCGCCACCCGGGTCATGCTGCCGCCTTCCTTCTGGATCAGGTGTTCAAAGTAGATGCGTTCGAAGGCGTCGCGTGCTTCGCGCAATGGCGCATCGAGCGAGATGGAATTTCCCAGGCCGGGGCTGGAGGCCTGTTTGAGAGGGGCCAGAACCCGCGTCACTTCATCGCTGTCAATTTCCTCCGCCAGCCCGGTGATTGCCAGGGTACGCACCACGCTGTTCAACTGCGGGAGATTCCCCGGCCAGTCGAAATTTCGCATGGCGTTGAGCGCACCGATGGTGAACTTCCGATTGGCGGATTCGCCGGTTTCCATAAGCTGGGCCAGCATGAAGTTCGCGATGTCCGGCACATCCTCTCTATGTTCGCGCAGGGGAGGCACCCGCAGACGCACGGAAGAAAGGCGGTAGTACAGCCGGCTATCCAATTCCCCTTCATTCACCAGGCTGTCGAGGTTGCGGTTGCTGGCAGCCACGATGCGCGCAGATGATCCATCCATTCGATCCAGCAACAGGGAAAGCCCTTTCTGTTCCAGTTTGGAGAGTTCGCTGAGTTCCGCCAAATACAGGGTGCCATTCTGCAGTTTTTCCAGATAGCTGAGCGGGTTGGAAACCAGCAGGGCCCGGTTGTCGATTTCCACCCACGGTGCGCTAGGTTGATGCAAAAATCGGGCACACTGGTCAAAGCCGCTGCCGGCCTCCCCCATCAGCATGACCGGGGTGGTATGAGCGGCGACCTGGGTAAGACGTTTCTTCAGTTCCTGGATCACCTGGCTCTTGCCCAGCGCGGACAAGTCCATCGAAGGCGCCCGGCGTGGTCCTTCGGATTTCTTGATCGCCTTGCTGACGGTGGCCAGCAGCTTGGCCAAGGAGATGGGTTTCTCGAGGAAATCCACTGCGCCCATCTTGGTCGCTTCCACCGCCGTATCGATGGTGGCATGGCCGGACATCATTACGAC
Organism: Thiobacillaceae bacterium; assembly: GCA_035635075.1. Classification (GTDB taxonomy): domain Bacteria; phylum Pseudomonadota; class Gammaproteobacteria; order Burkholderiales; family Thiobacillaceae; genus DASQBT01. The sequence goes on from DASQBT010000038.1 coordinate 2,372, forward strand.
CGGCATGGTCAGCAGGCCGTTGGCCGCCCATTCCTTGAGCAGGGTCACACCGTCGGTATCCGGCATCCAGATGTCCAGTAACACCAGGTCGGGTCGCCGCTGCGCCCGAAATGCCCTGGCCTCATCGGCATTTTCCGCCAGATGAACGTCGTAGCCCTCCTCGGTCAGGATTTCCGACAGCAGCTCGCGAATGCCGACTTCGTCATCCACTACCAGCACATGTCCGCTCACTGAGTTCCCCTTAGTGAAAGATCGGCAGATACAGACTGATGCGGGCTCCGCCCGAGGCCTGGTTTTCCACGCGTATGCTTCCCTGAAGCTCTTCCACAATCTTCTTCACGATCGGCAAGCCCAGCCCGGTGCCTTTGGGCTTGGTGGTTGCGTAAGGCTCAAACATCCGCGCCATCAAATGCTCTGGAAACCCGGGACCGTTGTCGCTAATGGTGAGCACCACGCGCTCCGGCTGCGCCTGGGTGCTGATGCTGATGTGCGCATCGCCTTTCCCGCCGAGTGCATCCTGCGCATTCTGCAACAGATTATGTATCACTTGGCGCAATAATGTGGAGTCCCCTGCGACCGGCGGCAAGTCTTCGGCAAGTTTGGCCTCGATGCCGAGGGCGTGGGAATCGTACAGCGTCAGAACCTCCCGGATCAGCCCATTCAGGTCCAGCGTCGCAATGCGGGCTCGCGGCATGCGGGCGTAGCTGGCGAAGGCGTCAACCATCGACTTCAGCGCCCCGACTTGATTGACGATGGTTTGGGTCGAGCGCAGCAGGAATTCCTTTTCCGATCCCGTCAGCCTGGCGCCAAACTTGTGGGCAATACGCTCGGCGGAGAGTTGTATCGGAGTAAGGGGATTGCGGATTTCGTGCGCCAGGCGGCGCGCCACTTCGCCCCACGCCGCATCACGTTCCGCCCGTATTAGCTTGGTGACGTCATCGAACACCAAGGTGTAGCCGCGCGCCACGCCCTGCGGCAGCGGTGCACCCCGCACCAGCAGAATCTGAGCGCCTTCCGGGCCGCTGAAATCCATTTGCTGCTGCCACAGACCTTCGCCCTGAGTCTCAAAGCCTGCCGCGACCTGGTGGCCAAAGGACTGCAGCGCGCCATCCCCATTGGCCCACTCTCGGGGGCTGAGCGCCTCCAGGTTGGGGGACGCAGTTCCGAGTATGCGCAGCGCGGCTGGATTCAAGGCCCGCACCCGATAGTCCTGATCCAGCACCACCACACCCGAAGACAGGTTGGCCAGCACAGTCTCCAGATAAGCCTTGGCCTGCTCGGTTTCCTGGTGGTTATGCTCCACTTCCGCCCGCGCCTCGGATAGCTGCTGGGTCATGCGATTGAATGAACGGATCAGGGCGCCCAATTCATCCCGGCTATGGACCGGCCGCATCTGCGAAAAATCGCCCTGCGCCACCGCCCGGGTCCCGCGCGCCAAAGTCCGCAAAGGCGCGCCCAACCGCTCGGATAACAGGTAGGCCAGCGAAATGGTCAGCAACAGGGCGATCAGCAGCGTCAGAGTCAGCGCGATGCCGTACAGGCGTTTGAGGCCGAGGCGCGAAACCGCGATTTGCTGATACGCCCGATACGCATCCTGCACCACGCCGGCATCCTGGGCCAGGCTCTTGGGCACGTTCTGTAATACCTGCAGCACCCGGGTCTTGCCGGAGAAGGTGCTCGAATAGACCGGCACCAGCACCCGCATGACCAGGTTGCCGTCGCGCAAGGCCTCGACTCGGCTGTAGGTTTGCTGCTGACGCACCTGCCAGATCAGGTTCTTGTCCGGCATTTCCGGCAACAGGCTGGTCTTTTCTCCGCCGGCGTAAGCGACAACACCGCCCCGATCGTCGAACAAGGTTAGCTCCTGCACCGCGGACTGCTCACGCATGGTCGAGAGCAGGGTGATCATGGAGCCGGAACCCGCATCCGACAGCGACAGGGCCAACCGCTCGGACTTCTTGCTGAGTTCCTTCAGCAGGTCGTCAAGCGCCGCCTGCCCGAGATTCACACCGGACGTCAGTGCATTATCGACTCGAACATCGAACCAGGTCTCGATGCTGCGATTGAGAAAAAACACCGATGCCGAAAACACCACCGCCGCGGGCAGGATCGCCACCAGCCCGAACCACAACAGGAGTTTGAGCGTAAGCTTGCTGCCAAATACCCCATTGCGGATACGGCGGCGCAGCACCACCAGCTGCCAGCCCACTAGGCCGAACAACAGCACGGCCGCAACCGCGCCGACGATGAGCAGGGCCGGAAAACCCTCCGCAAGCAAGGGGCTGTCCTGACTGGCAGTAAACAACAGGTAGAGCAGTGCGCCCACTAGGGCCGCGGCCGCCAGAACTACGACGCGCATCTACGGTTCCATGTCTGACGCGGCGTGATCACACCAACCGGCCCGCAAATGACGCGGCGCTCGCCTGCGACACCGGCGAGAAGCGCAAGTGAAGCCACAGATCCAGTATGTCGAATAGGCCCGAGGTCAGGGTTCGAATTTCCATTCATACCACTCCCCCTCCGCTTCCCACTTGGCGCCGGTCAGCGCGTTGACTTGGAGGGGTTTGGGCAGCTGGCTCAGGTCCAGTCGCAGGCGCAACTCGCCCTTGTAGGTCTGCTTTGGCTTGAGCAGTTTCTTTTCTGCGACCGGCCAGGCTTCGATGTGACCCAGCGCCGCCAAGGCTTCGTTGAGCGTATCGTAGGTCTTGAGCTGATAATTGGTTTCCAGATAGTAGCGCCGCAACAGCAGATGGTAGGACAGGATCGAATTTCGGGTTGCCTCCGCCACGCTCTCATCAAACCACCAGCTGCGCACTCGGCTCAGTTCAAACTCGGTCTGAAAATGCAGGATCAGGCCTTTCCTTAGCGCCTCTTCCAGATTCTTGTTCAGGTTTACGGCGATATCCGCATTCAGTTCGTACGCGTCATTGTTGAGCTTGAGTTCCGCTGACCTAACCTGTATGCCTTCCGCCGCAGCCATGCCGGAAACAAGGGCCAGGCCCAGCGTTGCCATGACGATTCCGTCCAGGAAGAAATCAAGCACGTTTCTCCAGCAGCGCGTAGAAGAAGCCGTCGTGTTGAACATTGGGCAGCAATTGACCTTTTTGTAATTGTAGGGCTGAAGGCAAGTCCAGACGCCTTGCATTCTCGTGTTGCGAGAGGAAGGCCCCGATCTCGTTTTCGTTTTCTTCCACAAAAATCGAACAGGTTGCGTAGAGCAATTTACCACCCGGGGCCAGGGTCTGCCATAGGGCGCCGAGGATTTGCCCCTGTTTGAGGACAAATCCCGGAATGTCTTCAGGCCGGCGCAGCCATTTGATATCCGGATTGCGGCGCACGACGCCGCTGGCCGAACACGGCACATCCGCCAGGATGCGGTCAAACGGGCGGCCATTCCACCAGCTATCCGGTCGAGCCGCGTCTCCGGTCTTAAGCTCGGCCGACAGCTGCAGTCGCTCCAGATTCTGCTGCACCCGCTCGAGGCGATGCTCATCCGCATCCAGTGCCAGCAATTCGACATCGGCAAGTTCGAGCAAGTGGCCGGTCTTTCCGCCCGGGGCGGCGCAGGCATCCAGAACCCGCATCCCGTCCTGCGCGTCGAGCAGTTGCGCCGCCCATTGGGCGCCCGCATCCTGGACCGATACCCGACCTTCGGCAAAGCCGGGAATCCTTGCGACAGGCACGGGACGATCCAGGGTGATAGCCCAGGGTCCGTTCTGGGTCGCCGGCAATTCCGCAGTGCGCAGGTCAGCCAGGACTTGCTCCGACGTGGCATTCCTGCGGTTTATCCGCAGGGTGAGAGGGGGGTGAAGCTGGTCGGCGGATAGGATTGCGTCCCACTGGTCCGGATATTCATGCTGGAGCTTTTCCACCCACCAGACCGGATGGTTGTAGCGGCCTTCCAGCGTGTTCCGGGCCTGGCTCAGCAGGTGTTCCTGCTGACGCTGGAAGCCGCGCAACACGGCGTTCACCAGGGCCCGGTACTTGCGCGGCGCCGCTTCCACGCCATTGTTCACGATGGCGTGTCGCGCGCCCCGGGTGTACAGGAGTTGATAGAGGCAAACCAGAAGCAGGGCCTGAGTGTAGCGATCGGCAAGCGGCCTGGAGACCAGCTGCCCCAGTACCGCCGTCAGCGTGCCCCGGTAGCGCGGCACGCCATAAGCGGCATCCTGGACCGCGCCCCGCATCGATGCCGGCAGCGGGTCTAGCCGCGTCGCATCCAGGGCCTGCGCGAGGGTGCGGCCAGCCAGCGTGTCCGCGACCACTTCGGCGGCAAGGGCTTGGGGGCTGGGGAGATTGAT
>DASQBT010000039.1:0-15545 GCA_035635075.1 Thiobacillaceae bacterium
CGCAGAGGGTAGGCAATGGGACTGGATGAAACCAAGCTTCCAGGCAAGGGAGCGGAACCGCCTGGTTCCCAGCCGGCAGCAGGCACGGGGAAGGCCCGGCGTGCGCCTGATAATCCGGAAGACAGTGAACTCAATGCCGCAGCGCAAGCTTGGTTTGATGCCCTGCCAACACACGTTCGCCCCGTTCAACTTGCGCAAGGCTATCCCAGAATCTGCAACCGCCTGGCAGAAAAGTGGCAGCAAGTTGAATTGATCCGCCCGTATCTGGACAACCTCCTGATGGATGGCCGCGGCGGTCGCCAGGGATTTCCCTTTTCAATTGCCATCGAGATCGCCAGCTTGAAGGAGTATTTCCTCGACGCGCTTGCGAACGAGAAGCTGGACGTCTGGGACCGCAACCTGGGACGGCCCTGATTTCTGATAGCCCTATGCCCCGAGGGCTTGAAAATTCCTGCGCGGCAACCAAAATAGCTCCTGTATGCAGGCTATAAATCATATTGCATGGCGGTAAAGCGTGATGAGGGGGCATTGCTGGCGCCGGAAAAGGCCCGGGTCAAGCCGCCCCCCCTATACAAGGTCATTCTGCTGAACGACGACTACACCCCCATGGAGTTTGTGGTCGAGATCTTGCAGAAGTTTTTTGCCATGGATCGTGAACAGGCGACACGTATTATGCTCAAAGTACATACGGAGGGGATGGGGATATGCGGGGTTTTTCCCCGTGATATTGCCCATACGAAGGTGGAACAGGTGGTCCATTATTCGCGCAGTCACCAGCATCCCTTGCAATGCACGATGGAAGAAAGTTGAGGAATTCATGATTGCCCAGGAATTGGAAGTGTCGCTGCACATGGCGTTCATGGAAGCGCGGCAGCGGCGGCATGAGTTCATTTCGGTCGAACACCTGTTGCTCGCGATGTTGGACAATCCCTCCGCTGCGGAAGTATTGCGGGCCTGTGGCGCCGACATAGACAGCCTGCGCAACAAACTGGCCGACCACGTCAGCGCGAACACGCCTGTTGTCAGCGGGCATGATGAGGTCGACACCCAGCCCACCTTGGGTTTTCAGCGCGTTATCCAGCGTGCGATTCTTCATGTTCAGTCTTCCGGAAAGAAGGAGGTTACCGGGGCCAATGTGCTGGTTGCCATCTACGGGGAAAAGGATTCGCACGCGGTCTATTTCCTCGAGCAGCAGGGCATCACCCGGCTCGATGTGGTCAACTTCATTTCCCATGGTATTTCCAAGGTTCCCCAGCCCAATGCGCCGCGCGGCGACGACAGCAGCGAAGTCCAACAGGAAGCGCCGGCTGGCTCCCCGCTGGAAAGCTACACGACCAATCTGAATGCCCAGGCCTTGGCAGGAAAGATCGATCCCTTGATTGGCCGGGACAATGAGTTGGAGAGAGTGATCCAGACGCTCTGCCGCCGGCGCAAGAACAATCCCCTGCTGGTGGGCGAGGCGGGTGTGGGGAAGACCGCCATTGCGGAAGGGTTGGCACGGCGGATCGTCGAGGGCGTAGTGCCGGAAGTCCTCGGCCACAGCAACGTCTATGCCTTGGACATGGGTGCGTTGCTTGCAGGAACCAAATACCGGGGCGACTTCGAACAGCGCCTCAAGGCAGTGCTCAAGTCCCTTACGGATAATCCCAACGCCATACTGTTCATCGACGAAATTCACACCCTGATCGGGGCAGGGGCGGCCTCCGGCGGCACTCTGGACGCCTCCAACCTGCTGAAACCGGCGCTGTCATCCGGTCAATTGAGATGTATCGGTGCGACCACCTATAACGAGTTCCGCGGTATCTTCGAAAAAGATCACGCCCTGTCGCGCCGTTTCCAGAAAATTGACGTAACCGAGCCGTCGGTTGACGATACGGTGGCGATACTTCGCGGGCTTAAATCGCGGTTCGAGGATCATCACGGCGTGCGCTATACCTCGGCGGCACTGACCACCGCGGCCCAGTTGGCGGCGCGGTACATCAGTGACCGGCACTTGCCGGACAAGGCAATTGACGTCATTGATGAAGCGGGCGCGGCCCAGCGGATCCAGCCCAAGGCCAAGCAGAAAAAGCTCATCACGCCCAAGGAGATTGAGGAAATCATCGCCAAGATTGCCCGAATTCCGGCCAAGACCGTATCCGTGAACGACAAGGAATCCCTCAAGCGCCTTGATCGAGATTTGAAGTCCGTGGTGTTCGGCCAGGACAAGGCCATCGATGCCTTGGCCGCAGCCATCAAGATGTCCCGAAGCGGCCTAGGGAATCCGCAAAAGCCAATCGGTTCTTTCTTGCTTTCCGGCCCCACTGGGGTTGGGAAAACCGAGGTGGCCCGCCAGCTAGCGTATACGCTGGGTATCGAACTGATGCGCTTCGACATGTCCGAATACATGGAACGCCATGCCGTATCACGTCTCATCGGCGCGCCACCAGGCTATGTAGGTTTTGACCAGGGCGGCTTGTTGACCGAAGCGGTGACCAAGAGCCCTTATGCCGTTCTGTTGCTGGACGAGATCGAAAAGGCGCATCCGGACATTTTCAATGTGTTGCTGCAGGTGATGGACCATGGTGCGCTCACGGATACCAATGGGCGCAAGGCGGATTTCCGCAATGTCATCATCATCATGACCACCAATGCGGGCGCCGAGAATCTGAGTAGATCCTCGATTGGATTTTCCCAGTCGAGCAAGGCCGGCGATGAAATGGCCGACATCAAGCGCATGTTCACGCCCGAGTTCCGCAATCGACTGGATGCCATCATTCCCTTCGCCGCGCTGTCGCCCGAAATTGTCATGCGGGTGGTGGACAAGTTCCTCATGCAGCTTGAAGATCAGCTGCATGAAAAGAAGGTGGACATCAATTTTACCGAGCGGCTCAAGTCTTATCTGGGCAAGAAAGGATTCGATCCCATCATGGGCGCACGGCCCATGGCTAGGCTGATTCAGGACACCATACGCCGTGCGCTGGCGGATGAGCTGCTGTTTGGGCGTTTGAGTCACGGGGGACAGGTAACCGTGGATGCAGACGATCAGGATGAAGTCAAACTAGTCTTTGACGAGGAGCCGGTTACGGCAGCGTAGTAGACGTTCGGCGGAAACAGACCGCATCCGCCGAAGCCATGACGATCAATAACGTGGCCTAAGTGCAGTTCCTGCTCTTTTGGCGCGACCAGAAAAAAAGGCGGCGCAATGCGCCGCCCAAATACTCGAGTAGACTGGAGGAGAGCCCGGGTCCTTTGAGAACCCAATCCCGAGTAAACCTGAAGTGCAGGCCCATACAAATTGAGCTTGCATTAGTGTTTTCGGCGTGTGCCGCGAAGACTTTAGGGCTCAGCGATGTCTTTTCCCACTTATGATCGGCGAGCAGCGCGCGATGATCAAGGGATGAAGCCCAGGAGGTTGCAGCCCATTCACTGTGCTGGACGGCCAGCCGGTCAAGGCAAGAGCCGGGTACTGGGGCCATCGGTCAATCAGAAGCCCATCGCTGCAGTGGCAGAAAGATAGGCTGACCAAGCCCGTGTTGAATCGAAGGGAATTTGTTCGGCGCCAAGTCCTAGTCCTCGCGTGTTGCTGGGGAATCAGCGTTCCCCAAGCCGGGCAGCTCGGCGATTCCGGGTTTCCATGAGCTGAATCCAGAACTTTCCTCCCCCGGCGTCGCGTGTGCTAGCTACCAGAAATTCATGTGCAGGCCGATGAAACACAGCGTGCTGCAATACGAAAACAGTCAGACAAGTAAGACAGAAAAGAGTCTGCGACACTGAGCTCAAGGGTTGCGCGAGAGGACTAGAATCGAATACGCTTCCGGCACGCGGCAAGCTGCCAAACAATAGAGAAAGCCTGATGATTCTAGTAACAGGGGGCGCCGGCTTTATCGGCGCCAATTTCATTCTGGACTGGCTAGCGCTTGATGATGAAGCTGTCATCAATCTGGACAAGCTGACTTATGCAGGCAATCTGGCCAGCTTGGCCGGACTCGAGGGTGATCGCCGGCATCACTTCGTTCAGGGGGACATAGGCGATCGCACGCTGATCAATCAGCTTCTCCAGCAACATCGGCCCCGCGCAGTGATCAATTTTGCGGCCGAGAGCCACGTTGACCGTTCCATCCATGGTCCGACGGACTTTATCCAGACCAACGTCGTTGGCACCTTCAATCTGCTGGATGCGGTGCGCGCCTATTGGAACGCGCTGGACGAAACGGAGAAGAACGCCTTTCGCTTCCTGCATGTGTCCACTGATGAGGTCTATGGATCGCTCGGGCCCACTGATCCCGCGTTTTCCGAAGTCACTGCCTATGCGCCCAACAGCCCCTATTCGGCTTCCAAGGCGGCCTCTGATCATCTGGTGCGCGCTTATTATCATACCTATGGCCTACCGACACTTACCACCAACTGTTCGAACAATTACGGCCCCTATCAGTTTCCGGAGAAACTGATTCCTCTGGTGATTCACAATGCATTGAGCGGCAAGCCGTTGCCTATCTACGGCGATGGCAGCAATATTCGGGACTGGCTTTATGTCGGCGATCACTGCGCGGCGATCCGGGCTGTGCTGCTGAAGGGCAGGATAGGGGAGACCTACAACATCGGCGGCTGCAACGAAAAGACCAATCTGGAGGTGGTTAGGGCGATTTGTGCACTGCTGGATGAACTGCACCCAAGCTCGCCGGTTACCCCCCATGAGCGGCTCATCAGTTTTGTACGGGATCGTCCCGGCCATGATCGCCGCTATGCCATCGATGCCGGAAAGATCATGCGCGAGCTGGGCTGGCAGCCGGCCGAAAGTTTTGCGACGGGGATCCGTAAAACTGTCATCTGGTATCTGGAGAATGAGGAGTGGGTCGGGCATGTGGTATCCGGGGAGTATCGCCACTGGCTGGAATCCCACTACGCACAGCGCCACACGCCATGAATCGCAAAGGCATTATCCTCGCCGGAGGCTCTGGCACCCGCCTGTATCCGGTTACCCAGGCTGTGTCCAAGCAGCTCCTGCCGGTCTACGACAAGCCGATGGTGTACTACCCGCTCTCGACCCTCATGCTGGCGGGCATAAGGGAGGTGCTGGTGATTTCCACACCGCAGGATACGCCCCGGTTCGCGCAGTTGCTCGGGGATGGCAGCCAGTGGGGAATGGATATCCGCTATGCTGTTCAAGCTGCGCCCGAGGGCATTGCCCAGGCGTTCCTGATCGGAGAAGTTTTTTTGGCTGGCTCCCCCAGCGCGCTCGTGCTGGGGGACAACATCTTCTATGGCCACGAGCTGGCGGCGGCCCTGAGGCAAACCGGAAATCAGGGCAAAGGCGCGACCGTCTTCGCCTATCCGGTGCAGGACCCCGAGCGCTACGGCGTGGTGGAATTTGACCCAGCGGGCCATGCCATCAGCTTGGAGGAAAAACCTGCGCAGCCCAAGTCCCGTTATGCCGTGACCGGGCTTTATTTCTACGACGGCCGGGTGAGTGACATTGCCCGGGGTCTCAAGCCTTCGGTCCGGGGCGAACTGGAGATTACCGACGTCAATCGCCAGTATCTGGCGTGGGGCGATCTGGACGTGCAGGTCATGGGACGGGGACACGCCTGGTTGGACACGGGAACCCATGAGTCCTTGCTCGAAGCTTCGCTTTATATTCAGACGATCGAAAAGCGCCAGGGTCTGAAAATTGCATGTCCTGAGGAAATCGCCTTGCGCCAGGGCTTCATCAATGCGAATCAACTGGAAAGACTGGCCCAGCCGTTGGCCAAGTCCGGCTACGGACAGTATTTGCTAGCCTTGCTGAAGGAACGAATCTTCTAATAATGGAGAAGTTTTCGACCACTCTCCCAGATGTATTTCTATTGAAGCCAAGGATCTTTCAAGATGCGAGGGGATTCTTTCTTGAAAGTTACAACCGGCAAACCTTCGCCAACCTGGGGATCGATGCCGAGTTTGTCCAGGATAATCACTCCCGTTCGACCAAGGGGGTGCTGCGGGGCTTGCATTATCAAATTCATCGAGCCCAGGGCAAGCTAGTGCGGGTGATCGCCGGAGAAGTGTACGACGTGGCAGTGGACCTGCGCCGAAATTCACCAACTTTCGGGCATTGGACCGGGATGGTCCTGTCGGCGGAAAACAAACACTTGGCCTGGATTCCGGCGGGCTTTGCCCACGGGTTTTACGTGCTCTCGGAGACGGCTGAATTCCTCTACAAAACCACCGAATACTACGCCCCTGAGCACGAGCGGTGCCTGTTGTGGAATGACCCCCAAGTGAACATCGCCTGGCCGCTCGCTGGCAAACCGCTGCTTTCGGACAAGGATCGCCAGGGCCTGCCCCTAAGACGGGCAGAAACCTATGCGTGAGAGGCCCATGCGGACGATCTTACTGACCGGGGCCACGGGCCAGGTGGGATGGGAGCTGCAGCGCACCCTGGCGAGTCTCGGGCAGGTTGTAACGCCGGGCCGGGATGTGATCGATCTGGCGCGGCCGCAGATGCTTGTTGCGGCGATACGGCAACTTCGCCCGGATCTCATCGTCAATCCAGCCGCCTACACGGCTGTGGACCGTGCGGAATCCGAATATGAACTCGCGCACGCGATTAATGCAGAATCGGTTGCCGTATTGGCCCGGGAGGCGGCTCGCCTGAAGATCACCCTGGTGCATTTTTCCACGGATTATGTCTTTGACGGCAGCCGGTCCACAGCCTACACAGAGACGGACAGCCCACGCCCTTTGGGTGTCTATGGCCAGACTAAGCGCAACGGCGAACTGGCGATCCAGGCGAGCGGCGCAGATCACCTGATCTTTCGCAGCAGTTGGGTCTACGGCCTGCGCGGAAACAACTTTCTGCTAACCATGCAGCGTCTGGCACGGGAAAGAGAAGCCGTCGGCGTAGTGGATGACCAGGTGGGGGCGCCCACCTGGGCGCGCGCCATTGCCGAAGCCACTTCCCAGGTTCTCGGGCTGTGGCTGTCGCCCGGGGCCAGCGCCGACGATCGTCGCCAGTTGTCGGGCATCTATCATATGAGCTGCCAGGGACAAACCAGCTGGCATGGCTTTGCCCAGGCCATTTTCGCGCACCTGCGGGCACGAGGAGACAAGGTGGCGAAACTGGCCGCCATCAAGACTGCGGACTATCCCCTGCCCGCCAAGCGGCCTGCCAACTCGATATTGTCCGGCGACCGACTGCTGCACACCTTTGGCCTGAGCCTGCCGCATTGGCAGCAGGCGCTGAAATTATGCTTGTCGGCATGAGTTTTGTTGTATAAGCGAACATATCGGGGAAAATGAAAAGAAACATGCATGCCACCCTCTACCCTGTGATCCTGTCCGGCGGGTCGGGCACCCGCTTGTGGCCGCTATCGCGTCAAGCTCTTCCAAAGCAGCTGCTGCCCCTGGCGTCCCGGCGCAGCATGTTGCAGGAGACCGTCTTGCGCCTGACGGGATTGTCGGAGCTGGCTGCGCCGCTCATGATTTGCAATGACGAGCACCGTTTCATGATCGCGGAGCAACTGCGGGAAATCGATACACCGCCGTCCGCCATCGTGCTGGAGCCGGTGGGGCGTAACACCGCCCCGGCGGTCGCAGTCGCCGCACTCAAGCTGCAGCAACTGGATGAGCATGCACTGATGCTGGTGTTGCCGGCCGATCATCTGATCAGCGACGTGACGGCATTTCACCAGGCGATACAAATTGCGGCAAGCGCGGCGCACAACGGCCGCCTGGCCACCTTCGGCATTGTTGCCAAATCGCCCGAGACCGGCTATGGCTATATCCGCCGCGGCGATGCCTTGGCCGGCGTTGAGGGCGCCTACGGGGTGGCCGCATTCGTGGAGAAGCCCGATCGGACCACGGCTGAATCCTATCTTGCCAGCGGAGACTACTATTGGAATAGCGGAATGTTCCTGTTCCGCGCGAACGACTATCTCGCGGAGCTTGAAGCCTGTCGGCCGGAAATTCTCGCAGCCTGTCGCAATTCGCTGGCGCGGGCGAAAGTGGATCTGGATTTTGTTCGCCTGGACCGGGAAGCCTTTACCTCCTGCCCTGCGGATTCCATCGATTATGCGGTGATGGAACATACCCGCAAGGCTGCCGTGATTCCCGCGGACATCGGCTGGAACGACGTTGGCGCTTGGTCTGCCTTGTGGGAAGTTGGCGACAAGGATGAGGCCGGCAATGTAATCCGCGGCGACGTGCTGCTGGACGGGGCGCGCAACAATTTTGTCCGTGCCGAGTCCCGGTTGGTCGCGGCCCTGGGCGTGGAAAATCTCGTGATCGTTGAGACTTCCGATGCCGTGCTGGTTGCGCATAAGGATCAGGTCCAGGACGTGAAGCGCATCGTGGATCGGCTGAAAAGTGAAAATCGTTGCGAACATCTTACCCACACCAAGGTATTCCGTCCCTGGGGATGGTATGAAGGCATAGACGAGGGCGATCGCTTCCAGGTAAAGCGGATCATGGTGAAGCCGGGGGAGAAGCTTTCACTGCAGATGCATCATCACCGGGCCGAACACTGGGTAGTGGTATCGGGCACGGCCAAGGTGATCTGCGATGACGAAGAGAAGCTGGTAACCGAAAACCAGTCCACATTCATCCCACTGGGGGGCAGGCATCGGCTGGAAAACCCGGGCAAGCTTCCTCTGCATCTGATCGAAGTTCAATCCGGCCCTTATCTGGGGGAGGACGACATCGTTCGTTTTGACGATATTTACAAGCGCGATTGAGCCTGGGTTGGCGTCAGGGGACAAGAGGAGTCAGGCGCCAGGGGACGAAAGTGATGGCTCAGCGATTAAGCAAAAAGCCTAGCCCGAGGAGCCTGAATATGGGCGCTTCAATGATAGCGGGGAATTCCCCGCTTTTTTTTCGACAGAAAACCATGAAGAGGGATCAAGTTGAAGGGATTCCTGCCGATTCGATACTTGTCAGGAAGCGTGCCCTGGAGTTGCGGTAGCGCAGAGACAAGACGCGCAGATTGGAGAGTTGCCGCGTTTCCTGACAGTTGAGGAATGGCACTTGGGCCCTGCTGCCTTTGATTCAGGCGTCGGGACCGGGATTTCTCCCATGTGGAAGGTCCCCGGGTGGAACGTCCAGCTAGTGGTTTGCGGCGACAGAGGAGCCAAGAGATGAAGGTGTTGATTGCAGATGACAGCGAGGCAATGCGCCAGGTGATCAACCGGATGCTGCGGCAGGCAGGCTATCGCGGCTATCAGGTGGTGGAGGTGGCAGATGGGGTGGAGGCTATGGAGGCGGTTCGCAACGAAGAGCCCGACCTGATCCTGTCGGATTGGAACATGCCGAACAAGACCGGCATCGAGTTGCTCAAGGAATTGCGCGAGACCGGCAACGAGGTTCCGTTCGGATTTGTCACTGCCGAGATAAGCGGCGAGATGCGCGACCTCGCGCTGCAGACCGGAGCGGCCTTCCTAATCGGCAGGCCTTTCATGCCGGAAGACTTCCAGCGCGTCCTGGATGACTACCTTGCATGAGGAGGGGAAACACACGATCACCCTGTTGGAAGCAGTGAAGAAGGGTGTATTGGGGCCGATCATGGCCTTGCGCCTCTTCGTATTTATTTGCGTTGATTGTTCGCACGACCTTGCCTGCTTCCTGGTGGAACAGCGCGTGCTTGGCGACGCAGTCGGCATGGCTCTTGAGATGCCACCGCTAGGCAGCATGGGAGCCGCAAGACCTTCCTGAAGTTGTTTCCGGTGGGCGCGGGTACGGTTTACTCTCGTTCTCGCGCGACCGCCTGGGCAAGTTCGGAAATGGCGGCGCGTTCTTCCCAGTTTTCCAGATTGAGCGAAAGCTTGCGCTGCCAACTGGGATATTGAGTGGTTGTGCCGGGCAGATTGGCCTGTTCCCGTTCCCCCAGCAGGTCTTCCGCCTGAACCAGCGCGATCTGCGCCGGACTGCGGGCAATGAATCGGTAAACGGCCTGGATAAGAGCAGGACTCATCTCGGGATAGCCACCGCTGCCCGCTTCCAGACCAACCGGCAATACGCCTTCGCGTTGCAGGGCGTTCAGCAGCCGGCCCCGGTCCTGCTCCCGACCGTCGATCTGGGCATTCCGCAGTTCTGCGCTCGGGTAGAGATTCAGTGCGGTGCGCAAATCCAGGTCCGCGCCCGACCAGAATCCGGTCAACGTGGGGAGGTCGTGCGTGGACACCGCGACTAGCGCTTGTTCAGGGTACTCGGAAGGCGGCAGGAAGCTGCCGTTGTCCCAGTTGCGCTCGAAGTAGAACAGGTGATAGGAAAGCAGGCCAAAGTCATGCATTGCCTCGCGCACCGCGGGCGGCACGGTGCCCAGATCCTCACCAACGATCAGGCAATGGTTGCGCTGGCTCTCCAGCACCAGGATGCCGAGCAGATCACGAAACGGGTAAGAAACATAGGCGCCTTGGTCACCTGGCATCCCGGGCGGAACCCAATACAGTCGCATCAGACCCATGACGTGATCGACACGCAGGGCGCCGGCAATCCGCATGTTGGCGCGCAGCATGGCGATATAGGGCGCATAGCCCGCCTCCTGCAGCCGATCCGGTATCCAGGGCGGCAGTCCCCAGTCCTGGCCCCGCGGATTGAAGTCATCCGGCGGACAGCCGATCCGCGCATCCAGGGCATACAGGTCCTTGTGTATCCAGGTTTCTGCCCCGCTGCGTTCCACTCCCACCGCCAGATCCTGATATAGACCCACAGCCAGACCAAGTTCCCGGCAACGCGTTCCGGCTGCGCCCAGCTGTTCCTCCGCCAACCATTGCAGATACTGGAAATATTCAATGCGCTCCCGGTGCGCCGCAGCGAACGTGACGACCTCGGTTGATTCCGGGCTGCGCAAGGTCTCGGGCCATTCCGGCCAGCCCAGGAGCCGATCATTCTGCTTATGCAAGTGATCCTGCAAGGCCTGATACAGGGCAAATTCGTGCAGATCCGCGCCGCCTTCGGCCTGATATTCACGAAAAGCACGGGCTCGCGCGCTATCGCTTGCAAGGTGCTGGCGGCAAAATTGTTCAAACAGCAGTTCCAGGATCGGAAATTTGATCGCGGCCACGCTCGCATAGTCCACCAGTGAGGCAGCGCGCAGTGACCTCAGTCTTGCCTGAAACGCCGGTTCAGCCATCTGTTTCTGAGCCGCCTCACATTCGGCGAACTCCACCACGGCCTCCACATCCAGATACATCACATTCAGATACTGGCGGCTGGAAGGGCTGTAGGGGCTGACATGGCCAGGATTGTTGGGGAACAGGGCGTGCAGCGGATTGATTCCTACCGCGCTGGCTCCATTGCGAGCGGCCCATTCCACCAGGTGCTGAAGATCGGTGAAGTCGCCCATCCCCCAGTTGCGAGTGGAGCGCACCCCGTAGAGTTGCACCGACAACCCCCAGACGCGCTTTCCTTTCTGCAGAGGTTCGGGCTGGAATCCGCGGTCGGGGTAGATGATCAGGGGCATGCCGGTTGTTTCGCCTTCGCCGCTCAGTTCCAGGCGGTGATAACCCGGTTCCGTCGCCGGCGGCAGCTCCAGAACATAAGCGTGCCAGGGCTCGCCATCCAACTGGGTGCTGTCCACGCGCTGCAGATGCTCGGCTATGAACAATTGTTCCTGGGCTGCACCGGTTTCCGGTATCAGGCGCCACCGGAAAGTGCCCCGGGCAAGACGTTCAGGCAGATTAAGCCTGAGCCGGATCGTGCTATGCACCTTCTCCACCTGCACAGGCGGCAACCTGCGTCGCCATCGATTGGTCTGCAGGTCCTGCAAACCCGCCTCAAGCTCGGCCTCCGTTCGAGCGGGGATTCCCATCGCGCCAAGGATGGCACGCCGCGTTTCATCAGACATTGGGTGATGATTGCCCCAGATGTCGTAGTAGTCTGGCACGATGCCGATCAGATCGCAGAGGCGGTGCAAGGATGAAGCCATTCGGTCCCAAAGCAGCTTGCTGAAATCGGAGCATTATCCTGAATAGCTGCGCCTGAGGCTACTTCAAATTAGGCGTGAGATCAGTGTCAACGTGCTTCAGTGCTACCGAACCGCGCGCAGGCTCGGGTCTCAATGCCAGTGCGTGGGACTGCCGGTCATTTGAGTCTTCTCAAATTGAATTGCACTTGATTACCGCCCGATTCAGTTTCTGAAGCGGACGCATCCCGGGGCTATCATTACGTCCTATGGCTACCATCATTGACTCCGCGCTGTGTTGAGCGAAACCGACTGGGGGGCCATCCACCTGACCCTTGAGTTGGCGACGGTTACCACCGTGCTGTTGCTCCTTGTCTGCACGCCCATTGCCTGGTGGCTGGCCAGGACCCGATCAGTGTGGAAAACTCCGGTGCGCGCGGTGGTGGCCTTGCCCCTGGTACTGCCGCCAACTGTCATCGGTTTTTACCTGCTGGTGGTCATGGGGCCCAATGGTCCGGTGGGGCGCTTGACCCAGTCCCTCGGCCTGGGGGTGCTGCCTTTCACCTTCTGGGGCCTGGTGGTTGCGTCGCTGCTTTATTCACTGCCTTTCGTGGTGCAGCCACTGCAGAACGCGTTTGAGGCTGTCGGCGATCGCCCGTTGGAGGCGGCCGCCACCCTGCGTGCGTCGCCATTGGACAGCTTCTTCTCCGTGGTGCTGCCCCTTGCCCGACCCGGCTATTTGACCGCGACCGTGCTGGGGTTTGCCCATACACTGGGTGAATTTGGCGTTGTGCTCATGATAGGCGGCAACATCCCGGGCAAGACCCGGGTGGTTTCGGTGCAGATCTTCGATCACGTGGAGGCGCTTGAATACACCGAGGCCCACTGGTTGTCCGCGGGCATGCTGCTGTTCTCGTTCGTCGTATTGCTGGCCATCTACGCGCCACGACCTGACGGGAGCAAGCGATGAACACTGGTGGCATCCAAGCGCGCTTCCGTTTGGACTGGCCCGGATTCGTTTTGGATGTGGACCTGCAACTGCCGGGCCGAGGCATCACCGCTGTGTTCGGCCGCTCGGGCTCCGGGAAGACTGCCTTGCTGCGCTGTATTGCCGGCTTGGAGAAGGCGCCGGGTTTTCTTTCGGTGGCGGGAGACGTCTGGCAGGATGATGCGGTCAGACGCTTTCTCCCCACTTGGCAACGTCCCGTGGGCTACGTTTTCCAGGAGAGCAGTTTGTTTCCGCATCTCTCCGTTCGGCGCAATCTGGAATATGGTCTCAAGCGGTTGAAGCTAGCGGATCGAAGGGTATCGCTAGATTACGCCGTTGAACTCCTTGGGATCGGTCCCCTGCTGGAGCGACTGCCGGGGCGGCTTTCCGGAGGTGAGCGGCAGCGCGTAGCCATTGCCCGCGCATTGGCAGTGAGTCCGCGCCTGCTGCTCATGGACGAACCCTTGGCTGCCCTGGATCTGGAGCGCAAGCAGGAGATCCTGCCTTATTTGCAACGCCTGCACGACGAGTTGGAAATCCCGCTGCTCTATGTCAGCCATGCGCCCGATGAAGTCGCCCGCTTGGCGGATAACCTCGTCGCGATTGAGGCAGGACGGGTGCTGGCCAGCGGCCCGATCGGCGAAATCCTATCCCGTCTGGATCTCCCCATCCGCTTGGGGGAAGACACCGGAGTGGTGCTCGATGCGGTTGTGGCGGAACGGGACGCGACCTGGCATCTTGCGCGCGCCGATTTTGCCGGCGGTCAGTTCTGGGTCCGCGATGCCGGCTTCCCCGTCGGACACCCGGTGCGTCTGCGCGTGTTGGCGCGGGATGTGAGCCTCGCTCTGGAACAACAAACGGGAACCAGCATCCTCAATACCCTGCCTGCGGACGTGGTCGAAATCGCCGACGACACTCATCCGGCGCAGGTCCTGGTCAAACTTGAGCTGGGCGCATCGCCTCTGGTGGCGCGTGTGACGAAGCGGTCCGCCGCTGCGCTCGGCCTGCGCCCCGGCCATGCCGTCTGGGCGCAGATCAAGGCGGTGGCAGTGATAGGCTGACTGGCGCGAAATGAGCGTTAACGCGACAATCAGCGCCGGCAGGCCTTGTTCTTGGAGCAGATTGGCTTGACTTCGGGACCGATGCGATAACACTATACTCGACAAAAATACTGGGGAAATGCCTGTTCCGACTTGGACGGCTTACTCCCGCCTTCGGCAGCAAGGGCCGTTGCCGGCCCTACCAGACAGGGCTCATATGGAAAATCCACATGCCGCCATGGCGGCCAAGCAGGATTCTGGCGAAGAACAACAGCCACGCATGCCGGAAGCGCTCAAACAAAGTGAGGCGCTGTTTCGCAGCCTGGTGGAATCGGCGCCCGACGCCATTGTGATCGTCGATACCCTTGGACGCATCGTACTGGTCAATAACCAGACTGAGGCCCTGTTCGATTACCAGCCTGAGGAACTGATCGGCCAGCCGGTGGAAATGCTGGTGCCGGAGCGTTTCCGCCAGGGGCACGTGGGTCATCGCCGTGAATATGCCGCCGCTCCTCGAGTGCGGCCCATGGGGGAGGGACAGGAACTCACCGGCCGACGCAAGGATGGCAGTGAGTTTCCGGTATCCATAAGTCTGAGTCCCATCCAGACCGGCACGGAGTTGCTTGTCTTTGGCGACATCCGTGACATCACCGCGCAGCGCCATGCTGAACACCGAATTCGCGAACTCAACGAGCACCTGGCGCGGCGCAATACGGAACTGGCCGTCACCAATCAGGAACTGGAGGCGTTCAGCTACTCCGTTTCGCATGACCTGCGTGCGCCGCTGCGCGCCATCGATGGTTTCAGCCGCATCCTGATCGATGACCATGCCGACCAGTTGGACCAGCAGGGGCGCGACCGGCTGGAGCGGGTGCGCAAGGCGGCGCAGCACATGGCGCTGCTGATCGATGATTTGCTCAAGCTTGCGCGCGTGAGCCGGACCGAACTTCAGTTTCGCGACGTGGATCTGTCCGCCCTGGCGACCGAGTTGGCCGACGGTTTGCAGAAGCGCGAACCGGAGCGCCACGTGTCGTGCATTGTTTCACCGTCGATGACCGCATGGGGAGACGCCAAGCTGCTGGGCATTGCCCTGGAGAACCTGCTCGGCAATGCTTGGAAATTCACCAGCCAGCGCGCCGAAGCGCGCATCGAGTTCGGCATGAACTTGCAGAACGGTGTGCCAGTCTATTATGTTAAGGACAATGGTGCCGGCTTTGACATGGTCTATGCCGACAAATTGTTTGGTGCCTTCCAGCGCTTGCACGACGCGCGCGAGTTTCCCGGCACCGGGATCGGCTTGGCCACGGTGCAGCGCATCATCCACAAGCACGGCGGCCGCATCTGGGCAGATGGCGCCATAGACCGCGGTGCGACGTTTTTTTTCACCCTGAGACCCGAGTGAGGCATGAAGGAAAAGACCATCCTCCTGGTGGAGGATAATCCCGACGACGAGGCCCTGACGCTGCATGCGCTTGAGAACAACAAGATCGGCAACCAGGTGTTCGTGGCGCGCAACGGCGTGGAGGCCCTGGACTACCTGTTCTGTACCGGTCCGCATGCGAACCGGGACCCCGGCGACCTGCCGACCGTGGTCCTGCTGGACCTGAAATTGCCCAAAATCGATGGCCTGGAAGTGCTGCGCCGTATCCGTGCCGATGAGCGC
>DASQBT010000040.1:0-14623 GCA_035635075.1 Thiobacillaceae bacterium
CCGCGCGCCGAGGCGATCGCGGCCATCAAGGCGGCGGTGGAAAAAACCTACGGCAAGAAAAGCAAACGCCTGACCGAGCTCAATTACCAGGCCATCGACCAGTCGCTGGAGAATCTGCATCGGATAGAGACGGCGGGTTTCGCTGAAGGGACAGGCGATGAAGCGGCAGGCGCGGCTCCCAGCCCGGGCGTGCCCGAGATTCCCGATTTTGTTCGCAGGCTTACCCTGCCCATCTATGCCGGCAAGGGCGACAGCCTGCCGGTTTCCCTGATGCCCGAAGACGGCAGCTTCCCGGTGGGCACGGCCAAATGGGAAAAGCGCAACATTGCGCTGGAAATCCCGGTGTGGGACGAGCAGCTTTGCACTCAGTGCGGCAAGTGCGTGTTCGTCTGTCCGCACACTGCAATTCGCGCCCGGGTGTTTCCACAGGAGGCGGCTGTTGGCGCCCCTGCCGCCTTCAAGCACGTGCCGGTGCGCAGCAAGGATTATCCAGTCGGAACTCACATCAGCTATCAGGTGGCGCCAGAGGATTGTACCGGCTGCGGCTTGTGTGTGGAGGCCTGTCCCATTCACGACAAATCCAATGTTGGCCACCGGGCGGTCAATATGGCGCCGCAGCCGCCGCTGCGCGAACAGGAACGCGACAACCTCAGCTTCTTCCTGAGCCTTCCGGAGTTTGACCGCGACCAACTGAAACACATGACCATACCCGGATCCATGCTGCTAGACCCGCTGTTCGAGTTTTCCGGCGCCTGCTCGGGCTGCGGAGAAACGCCTTACATCAGGCTGGCCTCGCAACTGTTCGGCGACCGCATGATGGTGGCCAATGCCACCGGCTGCTCGTCGATCTACGGCGGCAACCTACCTACCACGCCGTGGACTACCAATGCGGAAGGACGGGGGCCGGCCTGGAGCAACTCGCTGTTTGAAGACAATGCCGAGTTCGGTCTGGGCATGCGTCTGGCGGCAGATCAGTTGCAGGCGCACGCAGCTGATCTGGTAAAGCGGCTGGCCGACCGGATCGGCGGCGATCTGGCAGAAGGCCTGCTCAAGGCAGCTCAAGGGGAAGAGCGCGGCATACGTGAGCAGCGTCAGCGAGTGAAACTGCTGCGCGACAAGCTGTCTCAAATCGCTTCCCGGGAAGCAAAGGAGCTGGCAGCGGTGGCAGAATACCTTGTCCGCCGCAGCGTCTGGATCATGGGCGGGGACGGCTGGGCCTATGATATCGGCTACGGCGGGCTCGACCATGTGCTGGCCCAGCCCTACGACGTCAATATCCTGGTGCTCGATACCGAGGTGTATTCCAATACCGGAGGGCAGACGTCCAAGGCTACCCCGCTCGGCGCCGTGGCCAAGTTTTCTGCGGCCGGCAAGGCCACCGCCAAGAAGGATCTTGCCAAACTGGCCATGGATTATGGCCATGTCTATGTGGCGCAGGTCGCCTTCGGCGCCAAGGACGTGCATACGCTGAGGGTGTTCCACGAAGCGGAGTCCTACGCGGGGCCCTCGCTGATCATTGCCTACAGTCCCTGCATTGCCCACGGCGTGGACATGCAGCACAACCTGCGGCAGCAGAACCTGGCGGTCAAGACCGGATATTTCCCGCTGTTCCGCTACGACCCGCGCGTGGCCAGTCCCTTCCGCGTCGACTCGGCCGAGCCCAGCCTGCCGCTGAAGGAATTCACCGCCAGCGAGACGCGCTTTGCCATGTTGTTTCGCAGCCATCCGGAGGCCGCGCAACAATTCCTTGAGGCTGCCCAGCAAAGAGTGCACAAGCATTATGTGGATCTGCAGGCCATGGCGGCGGCGGGCAACCCCGAACAAAAAGACTCATGAGGGCAAGCTGAATGACCGATTTCACCACCACCTATCTGGGCATGCAGCTGAAGAATCCACTGGTGCCTTCGGCCTCGCCCTTGTCCAGGAACCTGGCAACGGCAATGCGGCTCGAAGACGCCGGAGCCTCCGCGCTGGTGATGTATTCCCTGTTCGAGGAGGAGCTGCTGGCGGAAGAGGCCATGCTGGATCGCTTTCTGGTACACGGCGATATCGGTCATGGCGAGGCGGACAGCTATCTGCCGGACCATGACACTTATCGGAGCGGTCTGGATGGCTATCTCGACCAATTGCGCCGCCTGAAGGAGCACTTGCACATTCCGGTCGTCGCGAGCCTCAACGGCGTTTCCCTCTCGGGCTGGGTGGAACTGGGTAAGGAGCTGGAGCAGGCCGGCGCCAATGCAATCGAATTGAATGTCTATCACATCGCCGCCGATCCGCTGCAGACGGGCAATGCAGTCGAAGATCGCTATGTCGAACTGCTCAGGAAGCTGCGCACTGTAATTAGCATTCCCATCGCCATGAAACTTTCGCCGTTCTTTTCCGCCTTGCCGCATTTCGTCAAGCGGCTTGAGCATGAAGGGGCCAGTGGGGTTGCTTTGTTCAACCGGCTCTACCAGCCTGACATCGACCTTGAGCAACGCAGCGTGGTGGACAGCCTGCATCTTTCGACGCCGGATGAGGTTCTCCTGCGGCTGCGCTGGCTTGCCATCCTGCGCGACCAGACCCGGATCAGCCTTGCGGCTACCGGCGGCGTGTATGGCGCCTGGGATGCGCTCAAGATGCTCCTGGCGGGCGCAGACGTCGTACACCTTGCCAGCAGCCTGTTGCGCCATGGGCCGGAGCGGCTGAGTCAGATCATGGAGGGCATGGAGCTTTGGATGGAGGAAAATGAGTATGAATCGATCCGGCAACTGAAAGGCAGCATGAGTCTGGGTAAGCTGCCGGACCCCTCGGCGGTGGTCCGCGAGAGTTATGTCCGGGTGTTGAACAAGTTCACCCCGCCACCGGGCGTTGAGTTCTAGCTGCGCAATTCTGTTTGGACACTTGGGGCAAGCGCCCCAGCGGAATATCCCGTCACCCTGCCGTCTTCCCCTAGAGGAGGGTGGCCGAAGGGTCGGGTGAGGAGGTTCAAGACATCGGCAGTGAGGGGGATCGAGCAAATCATGAAGCCTCGCGTTGCAAGCGCACTGCATGGCGCGCTGCTCTTCGTGGTCTTGTTGGCGCTATTGTGGTCGGGGCTGCACCCGCGCGACCGCTATACCTGGCTGCTCGAAGTTGCACCGGTCATGATAGCCGTGCCACTGCTAGTGCTCACCTACAGCCGTTTCCGGTTGACCGATTTGGTTTATGTTGGCGTTGCGCTGCACGCCATGATTCTGATGGTCGGAGGTCATTACACCTATGCGCAAGTGCCGCTATTCAACTGGATCCGCGATGAGTTCGGGCTCTCCCGCAATCATTACGACCGCCTGGGTCACCTGGCGCAGGGCTTTTTCCCGGCACTGATTGTGCGCGAGATACTGGTGCGAAGGGAGGTTCTTGCGCGCGAGGGCTGGCTGTTCTTTCTGGTGCTCTGTGTGTGCCTCGCCATATCGGCCGCCTATGAGTTGATCGAGTGGGCAGTAGCGGGACTGTCGGGAGACGATGCGGTTGCATTCCTGGCGACCCAGGGCGACATATGGGATACGCAAAAGGACATGGCCCTTGCCCTGTTAGGCAGCATTCTTGCCCAGGTGCTACTCTCCAGATTCCATGACCGGCAACTGAAGGATCTTATGTTATGAGGAAAATCTTATTTGCAGCTTTGCTGCTGGCGGCCTTACCCGCGTTGGCATCCGTGGTGGGCAAACAGGTGGTGTACAAGGCGAATGGACTGAGCATGAAGGGTTACGTGGCCTATGACAATGCCATCAAGGGGAAACGCCCCGGGGTGCTGGTCGTTCACGAGTGGTGGGGGCTGAATGATTATGCCCGCAAGCGTGCGAACATGCTGGCGCAGAAGGGCTATATCGCCTTGGCCGTCGACATGTATGGCAACGGCAAGACCGCCGACCATCCCAAGGACGCGGGGGCGCTTGCGACCGCGGTAGGCAAGGATCCGGCCGCTGCCCTGGCCCGTTTCAAGGCGGCTATGACTACTCTTGAGCATCAGCCCTTAACTGATGACGGGGAGATTGCTGCCATCGGCTACTGCTTCGGCGGCGGGCAGGTGCTGAACATGGCGCGCGCGGGGTTGCCGCTCAAAGGTGTGGTCAGCTTCCACGGCACTTTAGGCACAGACCGCCCGGCCAAACCCGGCCAGATCAAGGCCAAGGTCCGGGTGTTCACCGGCGCGGCGGATCCGTTTGTGCCGCCTGAGGCGGTAGCGGCTTTCGAGAAGGAAATGCAGGACGCGCAGGTGGACTACAAGCTGGTGTCCTATCCCGGCGCCATGCATGCCTTCACCAATCCGGATGCGGACAAGAACGGCAAGCAGTTCAATCTGCCGCTCAAGTACGATGCCGCGGCGGACCAAGACTCCTGGACCCAGACGCTGGCCTTCTTCAAGGAGATCTTCAAGTAATGGCCGAGTGCTGCGACACGGGTGATTGCGGCCATGACGGGCCAAGATCGGCCAGCCTGGGCATTCCGCAAACCGGCAAGTTCGATCCCGCCGCCTTTGAAAAAGCGGTGACGGATCTGCTTCATGCCTGCGGCGTGCCCAGCGATACGGTCCATACCGGTCGAACCGCGCAGCGGGTCCGGGAACTGTGGGAAAGACGCCTGCTTGGCGGCTACAGCATGGATCCGGCCCAGGCCCTCGGTGAAGGCTTCGCGGATGAGCGCCAGGACATGGTGGTGGTGCGCGGCATTGCGATCCACGGCGTGTGTCCGCATCACCTGGTGCCGTTTCGCGGCGTTGCACACGTGGCGTATGTGCCGGGCGGCCGGTTGCACGGCTTCGGCCGCATCGCGCGCCTGGTCGATGCCATCGGCCACCGATTCACCTATCAGGAATGGATGACCCGCGATGTTGCTGAAGCGCTGATGGCTCACGGAAAGGCCAGAGGAGCGGCGTGTGTCATCGAGGCCGAGCAGCTGTGCCTGCTGCTGGGAGAGGACCGGCGCGGTGACGAGCGAGTGGTGACGCAGGCGTTTTCCGGCTGCATGGCAGACAGCGATCAATTGCGCAACGAATTTCTGCGGGCGATACAGAGTGCACGGGTTTAGCCCCGGATGAAAATTCTGCCACTCCCGGCTTCACATGCATGGCCTGCGTCGGCGCTGGGCGCGGCACCGTCAGCTTGGCTGGGGGCTTTTCTTCTCGCTTTGCTTTGCTCGCCGGCCGTTGGTGGTGAGACGCGTTACACGCAGTCTCCCGAAACAGGCATTGGAACCTGGGAAACGGAAGATCACGGAGTGCATCTGCGCATGACCCAGATCGCGCCCGATCAGGCGAGGGCCTTCATGGCCGCCCGCGGGCTGGACGACAAGTCGGTGGAGGAGTTCGCCCGTCATTGCGTGTTCATGACCGTCCTGCGCAATGACACCAAGAAGCCCATCAACTATTGCCTGGCCGAGTGGCGCTATGTGCCGGGGGACGGAACGCCGCAACCGATGCTGACCAAGCATGACTGGCTGGCCCGCTTTCAGCCGCGCAACCAGTCCAAGGCGGTCAAGCTGGCGTTTGAATGGGCGCAGTTTCCGGTCGAGCAAACTTTCTTCCCGGGTGACTGGAACCAGGGCATGACCACCTTTGAACTTCCGCCCGGAAGCCGCTTTGATGTGGTGTATCGCTGGCGCCAAGGGAAGATACGTCATGAAGGGATCTTGAAGAATGTTCAATGTGTGGCGGCGGCTGTTCCGCCTTAGAGCATTACCCACGGCACTGCTCTGTCTTGCCAGTCTGGTTCAGGCTGCCGACCCGCCGCTGCAATTCACGTTGACGCCGGTCCGGCCTCGGTTGGGCGCGCCCGAGCTTGAACTGGCCAGCGTCGAGGGACAGCCCGTCACGTTGTCCGGCCTGAAAGGCAAGGTGGTGATCGTCAACTTCTGGGCCACCTGGTGCCCCCCCTGCCGCCGCGAGTTTGCATCGATGGGGCGGTTGAGGAGAGCGCTGGTTGACAGCCCCTTGGAGATCCTCGCCGTCAATGAGGGGGAGAACGTGGATGTAATCGAGGGCTTTACCTCTGCGTTGGACACCCCGCCTTCATTTCCGGTCCTGCTCGACCCAATCGGCGATGCCATGGCGCTGTGGCCGGTGCGGGGCTTGCCCACTACATTCGTGATCGACAAGAGGGGACGAATGGCCTATCGGGCCATCGGCGGCCGGGAATTTGACCATCCGCAAATGTTGTCCAAGGTTAAAAGTTTGCTCAGGGAAAAATAGACGCCGTGGGCTAGAGTTAAGGAAGGAGATTCCTGATCAATTCCAATCAGTCCACGGGGGGTCAAGCATGAGCCTGCTCAACATGGTCCAGCCGGAAGAAGCCACCGGCGACGTGGCGCGCATCTACGACGAGATTCTGCAGGCATTCGACAATGTGCCGAATGTGCTCAAAGTGTGGAGCGTATCGCCATTTCTTCTCAAACAGCAATGGGAGTTTGTCGCTTATTCGATGAAACACCCAAAGCTGGCCGGCCCCTTGCTGGCCTGCATCCGCCTCATGATTGCGCGCGGCAATCACTGCGATTATTGCGTGGACATGAATACCGGCATGTTGCTTGACACGTACGGCTGGACGCCCGATCAAGTGGAATACCTGATCGACAACCCGGCGGATGCGAATTTGCCGCACGAGGAAAAGGCAATGCTGGGGCTGGTGCTGAAGGCCGTGCGTCACTCCACCCAAGTGACGGCAAATGATGTGGCGCATGTGAGGGATCAGGGCTATAGCGATCAGGACATCATGGAGGCTGTTGCGCATGGCGCGCGCATGGCGGCGAGCGATATCGTGCACAACGCATTCAAGGTGGTAAGGGATTTCTGAGCGCCTCCATCGTGAATGGTTGGAGGGGAGTCGGGGATAGATTGGGCTTCCGAGCTTCATGCCCGTAGATGGCCGATCCTGCAGCACGACCCGCCACCCTGCTGCCGCCGCCACTGGTGTATGCGACGGGCCTGGCGGCCGGCTGGTTCATTAACCGGATTGTTCCGCTTGGCTTTGCTGCCAGCCCTCTCCTGAACCGCCTGGGCTGGGGCTTGGTGAGCGCGGGCGTGTTGTTGACCATGTGGGCCGCCTTAACCATCTGGCGGCATCGCACCACGATCAATCCCTACAAGGCGGTATCCACCCTGGTCGCAACCGGGCCGTTTGCCTTTTCCCGCAACCCCATCTACCTGGGGGACTGGCTGGTCTATGCGGGCGTTACCCTACTGCTTGAGACATACTGGACTCTTGCGCTCGCCCCAGCAGTCTGGTGGGTCATGCGCTACCATGTCATCGCCCATGAGGAGGCACATCTGACGGCCAGGTTCGGACAGGCATATCGGGATTACACGAGCAAGGTGCGCCGCTGGATTTGACCGAACACGGCGCCAGCGGCACGAATCGCTTCGCGTCCCATTGGCAGAGCGGGGGCGTGGAGGTTGACTGACAAGGGAGGGACCGGTGCAGCGGCGGAATTTGTTGCGGGCCTGGGCCTTGTCGCTTGGCACAGGGCTGAGAGGAAGAATGGCAAGTCCGGACGCGACCCGATCGGCTAGCGGGACGGTGACGCTATTCCTGAGTGGCGATGTAATGACCGGCCGCGGCATTGATCAAATCCTGCCCCACCCCGGCGATCCGCGTCTGTATGAATCCTATGTGAAAACCGCGCGCGCTTATGTGCAGCTTGCAGAAGAGGCCAACGGCCCATTCCCGCAACGTGTGGGTTACGCCTATCCGTGGGGCGATGCCCTGGCGGAACTTGAGCGGCGGGCGCCTGCTGCCCGCATCGTCAACCTGGAAACGGCCGTCACCGCGCGCGGTGCGCCGTGGCCGGGCAAGGGCATCCATTACCGCATGCAGCCAGCCAATGTGCCCTGTCTAAGCGCTGCCAAGCTCGACTGCTGCATCGTGGCCAACAACCATATCCTGGACTGGGGGCCCGAAGGACTGGCGGATACCCTGGCAGCGCTGCGGGGAGCGGGCATACAGACCGCCGGTGCCGGCAGCGAAGAACTGGAAGCAGCGCGTCCCGCAGTGCTCAAGCTGGCGCGATCAGGGCGAGTCCTGGTTTATGCCTGGGGAACGGAAAGCGCTGGGGTGCCGGCCGATTGGGCGGCAGGCACAAAGCGGCCGGGGGTGAATTTTCTGCCGGGCCTCACGCCCGCGACAGTGTCGCGCATTGCCTCCCTCGTGCGCCGGGCAAGACAGCCCGGAGACCTTGTGGTGGTGTCGCTGCACTGGGGCAGCAACTGGGGCTATGCCATACCCGACGAGCACCGAAGCTTTGCCCACGCCCTCATCGACGAAGCCGGCGCCGATGTAGTATACGGCCATTCTTCCCACCATCCGCGCGGCATCGAGGTCTACCGGGGCAGGCCCATCCTGTACGGCTGCGGCGACCTGATCAACGACTATGAAGGCATCAGAGGTTATGAAATGTTTCGCAGCGAACTGGCCCTGCTTTATTTTCCGAGTTTCGAACCACACAGCAGAACCATGAGGGCGCTTAGCATGGTCCCCTTGCGCCGCCGCCGGCTGCGCCTGGAACACGCCAATGGGGTGGACTCGGCGTGGCTGCAACAGACGCTGGACCGCGAGTGCCGCGCGCTGGGCTGCTGGGTGGAGCTTGCGGTGGATGGGGCGCTGGCCTTGCGCTGGCAGGCAGCGGGCTAGCGGCGAGAGCACAACTGGTCACACCTCCTCCCTGCGGGCAAGGCACGCAGTCATTAACCAGCAAGGCTCACTTGAGTTTATAGCCGCGGCCTTCCATGCACGCTGCAAATGCGCGGTCCCAGGTCTTCATCTGCAACTGTCGCCGGCTTTCCGCGGTCTGCTGCTGTTCTTGCTGTTCCGCTTGTTTCCTGCGGGCCTCGCGTCCGGCGCGCATCGTGCCCAGGGTAGCACCTATCCCCGCGCCTTTGCCCGTGTCGCCCGCAATCGCGCCGACGGCTGCGCCCCCCACGGCACCCCGCACAGCGCCACGCGCGCGTTGGCCCCTAGCTGCTTGCGGGGCTGCGGCGGCCGGTCCCTGGGCAAGCGCGACTGGGTCGACGCCGGTGTTCTTCGTCGCCCAAATCTGGCACTCGCCGCGATCCTTTTCTTGCTGGCTTGCCGACTGGCCCTGTGCCGGGTAAATGATGGGCTGTTGGGCGAAGCCTGACTCGCTCAAGGCAAGAATGAACATTCCTGTGACCGTCAGTTGATTGCTGATTTTCATGTACCCTCCGGATCTCATGGCCTCTGGCCAATCACTTCGTTTGCGAACCGAGCGGCAGGCCAGGCGTGAGCCAGGCGTTCGGGCCCTTCGGACGGCGGTCTGCGTTGAACTCGTGATAGCTTTCGAGGTCGAGGTGGGCTTGATGTCCCAAGAGCGCTGCCAGCGAAGAACGCCGTTGCCAGGGGCAGGTGCGATGGGTCACGCGAGTTGTACCAGCCATTGGTCATCATACTTCTGCTACCCGTTGCGCAAAACTCCGGTCGAACCATGTGGGAACCAAGCTCGAATGCTTATGTGACTAGCCGTCGCCGGGATGTTCGGAAGCGACATCCCTTGGTGATTTCAATATCAAAAAGTATAGTTAAGGCGCAAGCAAATTACCAACCGACATCGTGCGATAGTCGATCGGGTAAGGGTTACGCAAGGGGCAATGGTGGCCCCGGAATCGGGATCCAGCGGCTTTCGCTTGCGGGCCAAATCGCAACGAGCAACAGGGATGCATAACACGAGGAGGTATCCCGATTGGCCTCATTTCTCTCCTTCAGGCCTGGTATTCTCATCCTGTTGATACTGGTCGGCGCGGCGCCGACCCATGCCGTTGGCGATGGCCCAAAACGGCCACGCATCGGCTTGGTGCTGGGGGGCGGCGGCGCGCGCGGCGCCGCCCACATCGGCGTGCTCGAAGTGTTGGAACGCTTGCATGTTCCAGTCGACTGCGTTGCCGGCACCAGCATGGGGGCACTGGTTGGCGGGGCCTATGCGGCCGGTCTGAGTCCGGCCGAAATGCGCGCCGAATTGGCCAAGGTGAACTGGAAGGATCTGTTTAATGACTTTCCGGACTTCTCCGAACAGGCCTATCGCAGCAAAAATCTTGCACAGCGCTTCATTCCCGGCACCGAGCTTGGCGTCTCCGCAGGAGGGCTGCGCACCCTGCCCAGCCTCGTCCAGGGACAGAAGATCAAGTTGTTCTTCAATCGCCTGGTGCGGTCGAACCTGGGCGAACGCAATATCGAAAGCTTGCCCCTGCCGCTCTCGATTGTCGCCTCCGATATCGGTAACGGCGATCGGGTGGTCTTCCGTGATGGCAGTCTGACGGCGGCCATGCGTGCGAGCATGGCAATACCAGGCCTGATGTCGCCCTATGACTATCGTGGCCACAAGCTGGTCGATGGCGCATTGGTGGACAACGTGCCGATTGCCGAGGTGCGGGACCGCTGCCAGCCGGATGTCGTGATAGCGGTCGACGTGGGTTCGCCACTGCTGAAACCTGACCAGGTGGGATCGCTGGTGACGGTGCTGGCACAGACGGTCAACATCCTGACCGAGCAGAACGTAACCCACTCGCTGGCCACCCTGACGCCGCAGGACATCTATATCAAACCGGATCTCGACGGCATAGGCTCCGCAGATTTCGCGAATTACGCCAAAACGGCAGACCGCGGCGGCAAGGCAGCCGAAGCCTTCGCCGACCGGCTGCGCGCGCTCGCCGTCAGCGAGAAGGAGTACGCCGCCTGGTGGAACGGCATCAGGTTCACCAAGACCGAAGCCCCACGGGTGGATGCAATCGAGGTCGCAGGGCTCAGGTATGTCAATCCGCAAGCAGTAGAGCGGCACATCGAGCAGCGCCCGGGCGAACCTGCCGATGCCGATGAGCTCGACAAGGACATCATGCGCATTTATGGAGATGGCTATTATGAAACCGTCGACTATAGCCTGCTCTCCATACGTAATCGCAACATTCTGCGGGTGACGCCGGTCGAAAAGCCCTGGGGCAAGGACTACCTGCGCTTTGGCATGAACCTGAGCACCAGTGTCAAGGATTCCACCTACACCCTGCGCGGCACCTACCAGAGAACCTGGCTCAACAGTCTGGGGGCTGAGTTGTTGCTCGGCGGACAGATCGGCTCCGAACCGGGCGTCTTCGCCGACTTCTACCAACCCCTGGAAGGGCGCCAGCACTTCTTCCTCGAACCCGCCTTTGAACTCGTCCGCCGCAAGGTCCCGGTCTATCAGGACAACCATCGGATCGCTGAGTACGACGTCAACGACACGAGCCTCACATTGCTCGCGGGCGCGAATATCGGCGTCCTTGGCCAGGCGCGTCTGGGCTGGATCGAGCGCCAGAAGACTGCATCCCTGGCGACCGGCGCGGCCTCGCTGCCCGAAGGGCGTACCCGCTACGGCGCCTGGGTGGTCGGTATCGATCTCGACCAGTTCGATCGCCTGTATTTTCCGACCCGAGGCTGGACGGCGAAGCTGGACTATTCCCAGCCGTCCGGGCAGGGCTACACCAAGTTGGTGACTGATCTGCGAGGCGCGCTTTCGATCGGGGACTATGTCATTCAGGGCCGCCTGCACTACGTTGATTCGCCGCACGGTGTGCTCCCGGTTTACGATTCAGAATCCCTCGGAGGGACCTTGAATTTGTCGGGTTTTGCTCCCAGGCAAATCGTCGGCGACCAGATCCGCTACGGGAGCCTGCGCGCTGAAAAGATCATCGGGCGCCTGCCGCTCGGCCTGCGCGGCGACATGCGCCTCGGTGTGGGCTTGGAGGCGGGCAAAGTGGATCATCGCTATACCGAGACCGATCTCCAAGGCTGGCTGAACTCGGTCTCCCTTTACCTCGGCGGTGAAACGCCCCTCGGCGCGGCGTTTTTGGGGTACGGTTATTCGACCAGGGGCTCGTCACTCATCTACCTTTTCATCGGTACGCCGTAATTGAAGGGACCGCCCAGAAACGCTGCGCTTGAACTGGATCTGCGCCCATTCAAGCTGCAAGCTGCCTATGCTGTCCGCATCTCGCTGCCTGCATTGACGCCGCCATTCTCAATCGCCCTTCCTCGCTTGCGACTGCGCTGCGTTGATTTGCAGCGTAACGAGGCGTGCGATCAGGATGACAACGAAGAGCTGTCCTGTTGTGGCCTCAAGAACCGCTGCCATTTGCGCGATCGGATCAACGGGTACGATGTCGCCAAAGCCGACCGTGGTGAGAACGGTGAAACTGAAGTACTGGAAGCGCATGCGGAGCAAATCCGGGTCACTTCCGGCAAACGGTTCCAGGCCCTTGAAGGCGTTGGGTATCTGAACCGCGATGGCTTGGTAGATCAAAGACCAAATCAGCCCGAGAAGCAGATAGGCCGCTATGGCACCCATGATGCGATGGGAGGTCGTCGGCCCCTCACGAAACACCTGGCTCAGAATAAGCACGTTGAGCAGTACCAGGAAGACGAGGCTCAAGCAGAGGTCTGCGAGCACAAGGACTCCGTTGGGAAACAGGTGAGCCGCCCACAGGAAGGTAAAGGTGAGAAGACTCCACGACAAGACGACGCTCCTGAAGATGCGGTTGCGCGATGCCGTAATCGCGCCCGATATGAGAATGAGCGAGAAGAACACAAGGACCAGAAGTTTCACGGAGGCAAGCTGCGCCAATGGATGAAGAATGAACACGTAAATTACGAGGGAAACCAGCAGCGTGGTCAGCGCGACATCCGTTACCCACAGCCGGGCCATGTGGTGCAAGATGCGCTTCATTGATCAGACATTCCTGATCACGCGATTGCGCACTTGAGCTTCTCGACCTTCGGCATCGTCTTTTCCTCTGGAAATGCGCTTCTGTTGGGTGGTACAGGCTTAACCAGTCAAGCCAGGCCTGCCCGGGGCGGCTGCAAGGGCAGGTGGAGAAAGTGCAGACCAAATGGCAGGATGATGGAAAGCGTAAGGGATTTTTTTAGTCCGCCTTGCACGCCAGATGTGTCTCGCTCTTCACCAGCGCCCCCCGGTTTGGCTGCCTTCGCAGGCAGGCGGATCGGAGCGTCAGTTTGCGGGTTTGCCCTGCGCGGACAGCATGCGCGATTTGAAGCGTGAAGCGTAGAACTTGAAAACATCTTCTATGCCCTTCCAGGACAGCTCTTCCTTGCCGCTTGCGCTTGTCTCCAGATGGCGGTCAATGATCACCCCAACAGGTTCGCCGGTTGTCGCATCGTAAGCTTCCAGCTCGAGCGAGGCACCTTGCAGAGAAACCCGCTTTCCGGCCGCATCCTGTGCGGCTGTTACCAGGAGTCCGATCGGCGTGTAGCCGAGCAATCCCCGTTTGGCCTTCTTCAGCTTTACGTGGGTGAGGGCGGCTCGCACATACAGGACACCGCTGCCGGCAACCTCCACCACCGGGATCTCGGGCTCTAGCGTCCGCACGATCACGTCCCGGAACCCAGCAGCCAGCGTCTTCACATCGTCTGAATTGAGGCCCTTATACTCGCTGTCCGGGTCGACGAAGATGCTGAGTGGCTCGAACATCACCTTGGTGTACTTGGCGCGATTGAGCCCAGGCTTCTCCCACAGCTGCGCCCCCGGCCGGTCGGCATCCGGCTTCAGTGCAGGGTGGATATCGAGAAATTCTGAGCCTTGCCCGGCGGCGAAAACCGAGGAGGGCGCAACTACCATTGCCAGGGCCAGCAGGAGTGCGGGGAAAGCTGTCAGATGCGTCTTCATCGTGTTGTTCCCTTCCTATCCATACAGGTGTTAACAGCCATGTTCAGCGGCGGGCGAACAAACCCCACTGAATCAATATAGCGAGGAACGCAGCACCTGCAATGCTCAGCGCTTGCATGGCTTGACCAAGCGCAATTACGCAGAGCCTGTTTGGAACCGGATTCCAGATCGAGGCACCAAAGCCTTTAGCCCGCTGCCGCGGGCCAAACTGAGGGAACGCCGCGCCAAGTTTGGCCTTGGCGCCTGCATGCCTCGCAGTTGCATTCTGCAATCGCGGGAACTGCTGCTGGTCTGTGCCTGCTACAACGCATGGCCGCGCCAGGGCCAACAAGTCGGATCGAGAGCCTGCTGCAGAGCCTTTGTCTGCAGAGTCGGGGTGAGGGGCAGCCGTGCCCCTCGCCCCCTGTCCCGTCGCCCCGGCCTCGTTCGCCGCACGCAGGGCGAGCGCAGGAAGCCGTGCCTCAAGCGGCGCGGGGGGTAACGGGGAGCGGCAATCCCAGCACCGCGCGGGCATTGGCAGTGGTGACCTGTGCGACTTCATCGGCGCTGACAGCGCGCAGCCCGGCTAGGGTCTGCGCGATGCGCGGCAGCTCGGACGGGCTGTTGCGCGCGCGGCCCAGCCACACGGGCGGAATATCAGGGCCGTCGGTTTCGAGCACGATGGACTCGAGCGGAAGCTCCTTGGCCAGCATTTGCAGGTTGCTCGCACGCGGCCAGGTGAAGGCGCCGCCGAAGCCCAGCTTGAGGCCCAGCTTGATGAACTCATTGGCCTGCTGAATTGAGCCGTTGTAGGCGTGGACGATGCCGCCCTTCACCCCGATACGGCGCAGATGCTTGAGCGCTTGGTCGTTGGCGCGGCGGATGTGGAGCAGCACCGGCAGGTCGAAGTCGCGCGCGAGTTTCAATTGTTCCTTGAACAAGGCCTCCTGCAGCGCATAGTCTGCCTGAT
>DASQBT010000041.1:0-4739 GCA_035635075.1 Thiobacillaceae bacterium
GAATTGCCCCTTGATTCCCTGACCCTTCACGTGGGTTTCGATCCATTCCCGCTCGAACAAGTGTTCGAAGCCGAAGCTCTTCAGCACATAAGCGATGAAGACCAGTGAGCCCAGCAGCAACAGCCCGCGCAACCAGAAATAGCGCTTATTGCCAGCCATGATCGCCACACCCGATGGTGATTGGGCGGGAGCTCCCTCCAAGGCGCGATAGACAGCCTGGTCGCGGCCTGGAAGCCTCTCCTACAAGCAAAGCCGGATTTGGGTGTTGTTTGTGTGTCACTCGTCTTGCGCAAGAATTTCCGGCAGACGCACGCGACGCTGCAGCCAGGCCACGCCGAACAGATCCACGATGCCGACCCAGAGCCGGTTGTGGATTCCGTACTTGGAAGCCCCGCGCTCGCGCGGGCGATGATTGACGGGCACCGAGATGACCGCTCCGCCGTTGCGTAATACCAGGGCAGGCAGGAAGCGGTGCATGTGATCAAAATTGGGCAAGGTGAGGAAGGTTTCTCGGGCAAATAGCTTGAGCCCGCAGCCGGTATCGGGCGTGTTGTCCCTGAGCAGCGTGGATCGCACCCCATTGGCGATTTTGGAGGACAGTTTGCGTATCCACGTGTCCTTCCGCTTGTTGCGCCAACCCGCCAGCAATTGCAGATTGGCGGGCTGTTTGGGGTCGGCAAGCGCAGCAATCAAGGCAGGAATATCGGCCGGGTCGTTTTGTCCATCCCCGTCCAGGGTGGCAATCCATTCATAGCGGGCCGCCCGGACTCCGGAGGTAATCGCCTGACTTTGCCCACAAGAGTTCTTGTGCCGAATCACCCTCAGATTCGGCAATTCCACTTGCAAGCGTTTGAGCACCGCGGCGCTCGAATCGGTACTGCCATCGTTGATATAGATGATCTCGAATTCTGCCTTGCCCTTCAATGCGGCCACGATCTCGCGCACCAGGGGCTCGACGTTGTCCTCCTCATTCCTCACCGGAACCACCACAGACAGTCGGCCAAGGTAGGGAGGGATCGGCATCATATGGCGGTCGAAGGATTCGAATATGCGATTTTATAAGGCCCCCGCCGGAGCCTGCAATGTGTTATTTGTCGAACTTGCGCGCCGGGCGGCCTGAGGTTCTTGCCGCCCTGTTTCCATCCCCTGGCCGGTAGATGTCGGGTTGCGGTGCGTAACGTTCCTGGTGGCGCCGCTCGCTGGGGCCAGCAAAGGCGGCTTCGGGCTTGCCATGGGTGCGCTCTCCCGACCTCGGCTTGAATCCGGACTTGAACTCCTGCGGTGAACGGCGCTTCCCTCCTTTGTCTGGGCGCGGTGCCTCGGCACGCATGCGGGTTTTGGGTTCCAGCCCCGGAATCACGTGGGCTTGGATGTTGTGTCCGGTGAAATGGGAAATGCGCCGCAGTTGCAAACCGTCCCGGCTGGACACCAGGGAAACCGCCACCCCGCTTGCGCCGGCCCGGCCGGTGCGGCCGATGCGGTGCACATAATCCTCGGCCTGCTTGGGCAGATCGAAATTGATCACATGCGAGATGCCTGCCACATCAATGCCGCGGGCAGCGACGTCGGTGGCGACGAGTACACGGATTTCTCCGCGGCGCAATTTGGTCAGCGTGCGATTGCGCGCGCCCTGATGCATGTCCCCATGCAGCGCGGCGGCAGGGAAACCCTGCTGATACAGATCATCCGCCAACTGGTCGGCGTCCCGCTTGGTGGCAGTAAAGACCAGGGCCTGGTTGAGACCAACGTCGCGCAGCAGATGATCGAGAATGCGGTTTTTGTGGTCCAGGTTGTCGCAGAAATGCAGGCGCTGTTCAATGTTCTCGTGGCGTTCCCGCTGGCTCGCCACTTCAACGCGCTTTGGGTCGCGCAGCAGATTTTTCGCTACCTGCGCGATCTTCCCGTCCAGCGTGGCCGAAAACAGCAGGGTCTGGCGCGTATTGGGCGTGGCGCGGGCGATGGTTTCCACATCCTCGATGAACCCCATGTCCAGCATGCGGTCCGCCTCATCCAGCACCAGCATTTCCAGGCGGGAAAAATCCACCTTGCCGCGCTGCATGTGGTCGATGAGCCGGCCGGGTGTGGCCACCAGAATGTCTACGGGACTCGCAAGCAGACGGTTCTGCACCGGGTAAGGCATGCCACCCAGAATGGAAACGCATTTGGCGCGGCGCAGGTACTTACCGTAGCGGGTCGCCGCTGCAGTTATCTGCTGCGCCAGTTCGCGGGTGGGTGAGAGCACCAAAATGCGTGGGCCCTTGCCGGGGGCTTTGGGCGGATCCGACAGTTTGTGCAAGGCCGGCAGCATGAATGCGGCGGTCTTGCCGGTGCCGGTCTGGGCCGAAGCCATCAGGTCATGGCCGGCCATGACGATCGGGATGGCCTGAGCCTGAACCGGAGTGGGCTCGGTGTAACCCGAGTCAGTCAAGGCCTTCAGGATGAAGGGGTTGAGTGCGAGCGATTCAAAAGTCATAAGTTCTTCCAGTGCGGGCAAATTAATCCACATGCTACCGCGTGCCCAAGGGCGCGGCTGCCGGCGCTCATTCGCTAACCGGCAAACACTGAAAGAATCAGGAATAGGTCAGGGAGTCCGTCTGATACGACGGCTGGCATCAAGCCAATAATGAACGATACGAGTTGTGGAAGGCGGAGGGACGGATCGGTTGCAGCAATGCCTTACCACGAGCGCATTATCGCACACAGATGGCATTTGCCGCAAACCCCAGCCTCGTCTTTCGTTTGCCGTTGCCCCACGGCGTTTAGCGCAACGACTGCATCGACGAAGCTTAATTTCCGGGCCAAGAGCGTGTAAAAACGCATCGACGTTCCGCGCTGGCGATTTCACGCGGCTATGGTTCTGTTCCCAGCGTTAAATGTTTGCGCGTGGCTTCGTCCATCCGGCAATATGATTACATCATCCGAGTGACTAAGCGGAGACCATCATGCTCGTCGGGTTGATCGCGCGCCTATTGCTGGCGGCCACATCGTTCGCCTGGGCAGCTCCGGTTCCCGGCGTCGAAGCGCCGGCGCCAATGGCACCCATAGAAGCGCAGCTCGCCGCGCATCCTGGGCAGACCGGGGTTTACGTCTTGGACACGGGCGAGCAGGCGCTGCGTGCACGTGCCTGGCTTGCCGACCATGCGCAGCGTTCAATCGAGGTCCAGTACTTCATCTGGAGCACCGACAACGTCGGCATTCTCGCTGCCGAAGCGCTGCTGCGCGCGGCACAACGCGGCGTGAAGGTGCGCGTCATCGTCGATGATCTGCTGATCGACGCGCCAGACAAGTCCCTGCTCGCGCTGGCCAAACACCCCAACATCGACATCCGCATCTACAACCCCATGCACCATGTGGGCACGCCGTTCTACAAACGAGCAATCAACGTCGTGACGGAATTCCGCGGGGTGAACCAGCGCATGCACGACAAGACGTTCATCGTTGATGGCCAGATCGGCATCACCGGCGGGCGCAACATAACGGCTGAATACTTCGACTACAACCGCGATTACAACTTCCGCGACCGCGACGCGCTGCTGCTGGGCCAAGTGGTAAAGACGATGCACGAAAGCTTCGAGGCGTTCTGGGCAAGCCCGCTCGCCGTTCCGGTGGAACATCGTTTCGACGGCCTGGGACTGATGCGCAAGAATGTGAAAGTGGACGACGCCGAGGTACTCCAGGTGTATCGCGAGCTGCATGACTACGCGCGGGCGCCGGAGAATTTCGCGCCTGAAGTGCGTGCCGCGATAGAGGCTACGCCGCAGACGTTTGACCGTGTGGCGGGGGCTCTGGTTTGGGGAGACGTCGAGTTCATCCACGATGTGCCGGGCAAGAATGGCCGGGTCCTGGGCCTGGGCGGCGGCGGCCAGTCCACCGCGGCGCTGGCCGAGCTGGTGGAAGGCGCGAAACGTGAGATCGTCATCCAGTCGCCCTATCTGGTGCTGTCCGACCAGGCGCGCGAACTGTTCAAACGTGCGCTGGCGCGCGGCGTGCGGGTGCGCATCCACACCAATTCGCTCGCTTCCACCGACAATCTGCAGGCGTTCTCCGGCTACCGCAACCAGCGCCGCTCACTGCTGAAAATGGGGCTTAAGATCTATGAGTTCAAACCCGATTCGGCCAGCCGCCAAGCCTTAATGTCGCGCGCGTCGCCTCCCCCCGTACCGCCCGTGTTCGCGTTGCACGCCAAGAGCATGGTGGTGGACGACGAAGTGGCGGTCATCGGCACTTTCAACCTCGACCCGCGATCGCAGAACCTCAACACCGAGGTTGGTGTTGTGGTGCGCAGTGCACGCGTTGCGCGCCAGGTGCAGAGGGCGATTGAAACCGACATGCGTCCGGAAAACAGCTGGAACGCCGCCGACGAGCCCGACCAATACGTTCCGCTCACCAAGCGCGGACGGGTGCGCCTATGGCAGTTGTTGCCGCTGAAGCCGGTTCTGTAGGGCTGGCCCGCTCGCCAAACTAGTGGGCGGGCAGACGCGCAGGCAACAATCAGGGTCAATGCGTTGTGCCATGCGGCTTCGTGACAATGCTTGCAAGCTGGACACACCTTGACGAATCGGTCTTTCGAATCGTTCACCGAATGCGCGGTCTTGGTCGTCTAAGGTGCAAAGTATCTCGCTCGCGGATTAGGCAATCCTTAGATTGAAACGCTTCCTCGAGTTCCTTCATCCGCTTGTCAGGCTCGCCCCGCAGCTCCCGGATTTCGGAGAGCCGCATCTTTGCGACAGCGACTGAGG
>DASQBT010000042.1:0-5677 GCA_035635075.1 Thiobacillaceae bacterium
GAGGGGCTCGATGTGTGGTAGGTGTGGGCGGCGTCGCGAGGCCGGTACACTCCGGTGCGGAAGAACTCGTCCAGCACGTCGTTTTCATTGGTCGCCACAATGAGCTTGCGGATGGGCAGGCCCATCATGCGGGCAATATGCCCGGCGCACACATTGCCGAAATTGCCGGAAGGGACGGAGAACGACACCTGCTCGCGATTGTTATCGGTGACCGCGAAATAGGCCTTGAAATAATAGATCACCTGGGCCGCCACCCGCGCCCAGTTGATCGAATTGACCGCGCCGATCTTATATCGCGCCTTGAAGACGGCATCATTGGACACCGCCTTGACCATGTCCTGGCAGGCATCGAACATGCCGCGCACCGCGATATTGAAAATATTGGGGTCCTGCAGGCTGTACATTTGCGCCTGCTGGAACCGGGTCATGCCCTGCACGGGCGACAGCATGAACACCTGCACCCTGTGCTTGCCGCGCATTGCATACTCGGCCGCAGAACCCGTATCGCCGGAGGTTGCGCCAAGGATATTGAGCGTCTCGCCGCGCTGCTCAAGCACATACTCGAACAGATTGCCCAGCAACTGCATGGCCATGTCCTTGAAGGCCAGGGTCGGGCCATTGGACAGGGACAGGATGTGCAGGGCTGGCTCCAGGGTTAAAACAGGCGTGATGTCTTGCGCATTCTGCCCGGCGCGCGTGTGGCAATAGACCTCGGCTCGATAGGTCTTGTCGACAAGAATTTTCAGGTCGGTAGAAGGGATATCGGTAATGAAGCGGCTGAGAATCGCGTAGGCCAGCTCGCGATAGTTCATGCTCCGCAAGGCGGACAAATCGCTGTCGGCCAGGCGTGGATATTCCTCCGGCAGATAAAGCCCGCCATCGGAGCCCAATCCGCCCAGAAGGATGTCGGAGAAGCCAAGTTTGGGGGCAAGGCCCCGGGTGCTGATGTAGTTCATGAATAGATGCTGGGGGCTGGGGCCTGCGGGCCAGGGGCGCGGCCAATAGCCGCTCATCCCCTGATTCCTAGGCCCTGGTCCCCGAATCCTTACTTTCCAAGTGTCTCCAGCCGGATGCGCGTCACCTTGCCGTGCACGCTGCCCAGGCCTTCGATTCTGGCAATGCCCGCGTTGATGTTCTTCTCCACAGTTTCGTGGGTCAGCAGGATCAGATCGGTGCTGGCCTCCCCTTCCTCCGGCTCCCGCTGCATCAGGGCGTCGATCGAGATGTCCTGGTCCGCCAGGATGCGAGTGATGTCGGCCAGCACACCGGTTTCGTCCGCCACCCGCATGCGCAGATAGTACGCGGTTTCCACTTCTTCCATCGGCAGGATCGGCATATCTGCCAGCAGGGCATCGGGCTGGAAGGCCAGATGGGGCACCCGGTGATGCGGATCAGCGGTAGACAGGCGGGTGACATCGACCAAATCCGCCACCACGGCGGAGGCCGTCGGTTCTGAGCCGGCACCGGCGCCATAGTACAGGGTGGGCCCCACTGCGTCGGCCATCACCAGCACCGCGTTCATCGGCCCGTTCACATTTGCGATCAGGCGCTTCTCGGGAATCAGGGTCGGGTGAACCCGCAGCTCGATGCCAGTGGCACGGCGCTTGGTGATACCCAGCAGCTTGATGCGGTAACCGAGTTGCTCCGCGTATTTCACATCATCGCCGGCCAGCTGGGAAATCCCTTCAATGTAAGCCTTGTCGAACTGGACAGGGATGCCGAAGGCAATGGCGGAGAGTATCGTTAGCTTATGGGCGGCGTCGATGCCTTCCACATCAAAGGTCGGATCGGTTTCCGCATAGCCCAGCTCCTGGGCTTCCTTCAACGCGGTGTCAAACCCCAGGCCCTTGTCGCGCATTTCCGTCAGGATGAAATTGGTCGTCCCGTTGATGATGCCGGCTACCCACTCGATGCGGTTGGCGGTCAGCCCCTCGCGCAGCGCCTTAATGATCGGAATGCCGCCGGCCACCGCCGCTTCGAAGGCGACCATAACGCCTCTGTTTTGCGCCGCGAGAAAGATCTCGTTGCCATGTTTGGCCAGCAGATGCTTGTTGGCGGTAACCACATGCTTGCCGTTCGCGATTGCCGTCAGCACCAGATCCTTAGCCGGTTCCAGGCCGCCGATCAGTTCCACCACGATATCGATATCGGGGCTGTTGACGACCGCAAAGGGATCGTCGGTCAGAGTGATGCGTTCATTTTCATAGTGCTTGGCTTTTGCCAGATCGCGCACCGCAGCCATGGTGACGTGGATTTCGCGTCCCGCGCGCCGCGTGATTTCCTGCCGGTTGCGGCGCAGCACCGTCAGGGTGCCGCCTCCCACCGTTCCCAGTCCGAGCAGTCCGACTTTGATTGGCTTCATGTTGTTCTCTTATTTGTGTACTTTGCGTATGCGTTCAAGATGGCGCTCGATGCGGGTAAACGCCTCTTTCAGATCCTCTTCATGGGGCAGGAATACCACGCGAAAATGATCGGGACTGGGCCAATTGAAGCCGGTGCCCTGGACCACCAGCACCTTTTCCTGCTCGAGCAGATCGAGGATGAACTTCTGGTCATCCGCGAGTGGATACATGTTCGGGTCAAGGCGGGGAAACAGATACATGGCGGCCTGCGGCTTGACACAGCTGACGCCGGGAATGGCGGTCAGCATGTCCCACGCCAGGTCGCGCTGGCGCGTGAGCCGCCCGCCGGGCGCCACCAGGTCATTGATGCTCTGATAGCCGCCCAGCGCGGTCTGGATTGCGTACTGGCCCGGCACGTTGGAACACAGGCGCATGGAGGCCAGCATGTATAGGCCCTCCAGATAATCGTTCGCATGCTTCTTCTCGCCCGACACGGTCAGCCAGCCCGCCCGGTAGCCGCAGGCGCGGTAATTCTTCGACAGGCCGTTGAAGGTCACCACCAGGACATCGTCGGCGAGGGCGCCGATCGAGGTGTGCTTCGCGCCGTCGTACAGCACCTTGTCATAAATCTCGTCGGCATACACGATCAGGTGATGCTGGCGCGCCAGTTCGAGAATTTCCTCGAGCAGCTCGGGCGGATACAGAGCGCCGGTCGGGTTGTTCGGATTGATCACGACAATGGCGCGGGTGCTGGCGGTGATCTTGGCCCGAATGTCGTCGACGTCAGGCAGCCATCCTGCACCCTCGTCACAGATGTAATGGCGCGGCACCCCGCCCGCCAGGCTGACCGCCGCCGTCCATAGCGGATAGTCCGGAGTAGGAATCAGCACCTCATCGCCATTGTTGAGCAGCGCCTGCATGGACATGACGATCAGCTCGGACACCCCGTTGCCAATGAATATGTCCTCGATCTGCACCCCGCCTATGCCCTTCTGCTGGGTGTAGTGCATGACCGCCTTGCGCGCCGCGAACAAGCCCTTCGAGTCCGTGTAACCCGAAGCGTTGGGCAGGTTGACGATCACGTCGTGAACGATCTCTTCCGGCGCCTCAAAGCCGAATGGCGCGGGATTGCCGATGTTCAGCTTGATGATGCGATGACCCTCTTCCTCCATCTGGCGCGAGCGAGCGAGCACCGGCCCGCGAATGTCATAGCAGACGTTATCCAGCTTGCTGGACTTGCGCACAACGGGAAGCCGCAGAGGAGACGCAGGAGATTCCTCGGCTGCATGGGGTCGATTAGGCATGCCGGAAACAGAAGTAGCTAAAGATTGGGATTCTACTGAATGCCGCACGGCTACGCCAAACAGTGCCTGTAGAATTCATAGGGTTACCAAGCCGCGGCAACACCAAGAACATGATCCCATCCGTCCCGAGAAACCGCACACCAGGT
This sequence comes from Thiobacillaceae bacterium, assembly GCA_035635075.1. Taxonomy (GTDB): domain Bacteria; phylum Pseudomonadota; class Gammaproteobacteria; order Burkholderiales; family Thiobacillaceae; genus DASQBT01. Next base: position 3,793 of record DASQBT010000042.1, read on the forward strand.
CTGCGCCGACAAATGAAGCGTGCCCGGCGCGGGATCCTCCACCCTCGACTGTGGACCATCCGCCTGGTTTTCTGGCTGGGCGCCGCCGTGGTGGGACTAACTGCAGTCTTCTTCGCCGTATCTGCCGCGCGCACCGACCGGCTGTTTCATGCGCTGGCCCAACAGCACCCCTTGTTGCCTTTGTTGATCACGCCGACGGGCTTTGTCCTGGCGGCCTGGCTCACCCGGCGGTTCTTTCCCGGCGCCGAGGGCAGCGGGATTCCCCAGGTGATCTGGGCGCTGCGCCAGGGCAACGAGGCCCTGAGCAGCCGGCTCCTGTCCATTCGCATCGTCATTGGCAAGATTGCCCTGACCCTGATGGGCCTCATCAGCGGCGCATCCATCGGCCGCGAAGGACCTACCGTGCATATTGGCGCCGCAATTCTCTACGGATTGCACCGCGTTCCGCTGTTGCGCCTGCACCGTTTGGAAAAGACGCTGATTGTTGCGGGCGGCGCGGCGGGAATTGCCGCAGCCTTCAACACCCCGCTTGCCGGCATTGTGTTTGCCATTGAGGAACTGAGCCGCGGCTTCGAAGAGCGCAACAGCGGCATCCTGATCACCGGGGTGCTTATCGCCGGCTTGACCGCCATCGTGCTGCTGGGAAATTACACCTACTTTGGCGTTCACCAGGCGCCGCTGGATTTCCGCCAGGGCCTGATCGCCGTCCCGGCGGCCGGCATCCTCGGCGGACTGGCAGGCGGCGCGTTTGCTGCCCTGCTGGTCATGTCCGTGGATCTGGTCGCGCCCCTGCGTCAGCGCCGGCCTCTGCTGCTGGCGGCTGGATGCGGTTTGGCGGTGGCGCTGGTCGGTGTTCTGTCGGGCGGCAACAGTTACGGCACCGGGTATGAAGAGGCAAAGGCGATCATCAATGGCCAGCATCCCGCCACCTGGATCTATCCGGCCACAAAGTTTGTCGCCACCCTGGCTTCTTATCTCAGCGGGATCCCCGGTGGCCTGTTCGCTCCCTCCCTGTCCACCGGTGCGGGCCTGGGCGCCAGCCTGGCAGGCTGGTGGGGCAAACCCTCATCCTTCGTTGCCTTTGCCATCCTGGGCATGGCAGGTTATCTTGCCGGCGTAACCCGGGCTCCTATCACCTCGTTTGTGATCGTCATGGAAATGACCTCCGACCGCAGCTTGACATTAGCGCTGATCGCCACCGCCTTCCTGGCCAGCAGCGTTTCGCGCTTGCTCAATCGCCAGCCGCTCTACCGCACGCTGGCGAGCCTCGCCGCCAGATCGCTTGCACACTCGGCGTAAAGATCCTGGATTCGGCATGAAGCTGCACCTGTCCAACCCTTCCGGCCTCAACGGCATCACTGGCTATGGCGACCGCTATGTGGAAATCAATCACCGGCGCCACACCACCAGCCTGGTTATCACGCCCCAGGCCCTTTATCTGGAGGACTGGGCCGGACTGGGCTTTGAAGAATTGAACGAAGACCACTTCGCCCGCTTGGCCCAGCTCAAGCCGGAAATGGTATTGCTGGGAACCGGCGCAAAGCTGCGCTTTCCCCACCCGCGCTTGAGCCGCGCGCTGGCGGAAGCCCGCATCGGGCTGGACGTCATGGACTCCCGCGCGGCCTGCCGTACCTACAACATCCTGATGGCGGAAGGACGCAATGTCTTGGCGCTGATACTGCAGTAGGCCGCGTAGTTCTACCGGGTGGGAAAGCAAGTGTCGAAATTCCTTGCGGCCGGGCTGCGCTGCAAAAAACACATAATTTCCTTCATCATGAAGTGGTCGCGTTGCCTCATAACAAAAGGTAACCCAAGGTCAGATACGTTGCCTCGAATTGGAGGTAACCGAAACCATTGAGAAGATGCGTTTCAGTTTAGCCTCGAT
>DASQBT010000043.1:0-11167 GCA_035635075.1 Thiobacillaceae bacterium
ACTGCTTCCGGCATTGTCATCCCCGATACCGCCGCCGAAAAACCCGACCAGGGTGAAGTCGTCGCCGTCGGCCCCGGCAAGAAAGATGAACAGGGCAGGATCATGGCGATGGCGCTGAAGGTCGGCGACCGCGTGCTGTTCGGCAAGTACGCCGGCCAAGCGGTGAAGGTGGAAGGCGACGAACTGCTCGTCATGCGTGAAGAAGACATCATGGGCGTGATCGAGAAGTAATTCCGCCTGCACGACCTACAGACAGACAAACAAGGAGTAAGCAATGGCTGCAAAAATGGTTAAGTTTGGCGATGAAGCTCGCCACAAGATGGTCGCCGGGGTCAACATCCTGGCCAATGCGGTAAAAGCCACCCTGGGCCCCAAGGGCCGTAACGTAGTGCTGGACCGTTCCTTCGGCGCCCCCACCGTGACCAAGGACGGCGTCTCGGTCGCCAAGGAGATCGAACTCAAGGACAAGCTCGAGAACATGGGCGCGCAGATGGTCAAGGAAGTCGCTTCCAAGACTTCCGACGTGGCCGGCGACGGCACCACCACTGCCACCGTGCTGGCCCAGTCCATCCTCAATGAAGGCATGAAGTACGTGGCCGCCGGCATGAACCCGATGGACCTGAAGCGCGGCATTGACAAGGCAGTCATTGCCATCACCGACGAACTGAAGAAGCTGTCCAAGCCCTGCACCACCAGCAAGGAAATCGCCCAGGTCGGCGCCATCTCCGCCAACGCGGACGAATCCATCGGCAAGATCATCTCCGATGCCATGGACAAGGTCGGCAAGGAAGGCGTCATCACCGTGGAAGACGGTTCCGGCCTGGACAACGAACTCGATGTGGTTGAAGGCATGCAGTTCGACCGCGGCTACCTCAGCCCGTATTTCATCAACAACGCCGACAAGCAGATGGCCGTGCTGGAAGACCCCTACATCCTGCTGCACGACAAGAAGATCTCCAACATCCGCGACCTCCTTCCGGTGCTGGAACAGGTCGCCAAGGCCGGCAAGCCCCTGCTGATCATCGCCGAAGACATCGAAGGCGAGGCGCTCGCCACGCTGGTGGTCAACAACATTCGTGGCATCCTCAAGACCTGCGCGGTCAAGGCCCCCGGCTTCGGCGACCGCCGCAAGGCCATGCTGGAAGACATCGCAGTCTTGACCGGCGGCACTGTGATTGCCGAAGAAGTCGGTCTGTCGCTGGAGAAAGCCAGCCTGACTGACCTTGGGCGCGCCAAGCGCGTCGAAGTGGGCAAGGAAAATTCCACCGTCATCGACGGCGCGGGCGCCGCTGACGGAATCAAGGCCCGCATCACCCAGATCAGCAAGCAGATCGAGGAAGTCACCTCCGATTACGACAAGGAAAAGCTGCAGGAGCGCAAGGCCAAGCTGGCTGGCGGCGTGGCCGTGATCAAGGTGGGCGCAGCCACCGAAGTGGAAATGAAGGAGAAGAAGGCCCGCGTGGAAGATGCTCTGCACGCCACCCGCGCTGCCGTTGAAGAAGGCATCGTGGCAGGCGGCGGCGTAGCCTTCCTGCGCGCTCGTTCTGCGATTGCCGGCATGAAAGGCGCCAACCATGACCAGGACGCCGGGATCAAGATCGTATCCCGCGCCGTGGAAGAGCCGTTGCGTCAGATCGTGGTCAACTGCGGTGAGGAAGCATCCGTCGTGGTCAACAGGATCCTCGATGGCAAGGGCAACTTCGGCTACAACGCGCAGACCGGCGAGTACGGCGACATGATGGAAATGGGCGTGCTCGATCCGACCAAGGTCACTCGCACCGCCCTGCAAAACGCCTCCTCCGTTGCCGGCCTGATGCTCACCACCGAGTGCATGGTGGCAGACCTGCCGGAAGACAAAGGCCCTGCGATGCCTGGTGGCGGCGGTGGCGGCGGCATGGGCGGCATGGGCGACATGGGCTTCTGATCCCAGGTTCCCCGCTGTGTCAAAGCCCCGCCCAGTGCGGGGCTTTTTTGTGGCTACGCCCGGGCGACAGGAGACTCACGGCGCCGCTGTCCCAGGATCCAACCACTTTCAGGCGAATTTTGTCGGTGAGGCAAATGCTAATCTTGAATTCCCGGTTATTGGTCCGCTGTTACCGACCTTGAAAGGGATCGCGGATCGGTTGGCAGATACCCGGAACGGTTATCGCAAACTTGAGCGTGCCGCCTGAATTACTCTTGCCAGGAGATGCAAAATGATTCGCTGGATCAAGGGTCTGATGCAAACCCGAAAATTCCATCCTGTCTGGATCGCGCTGGCAGTGTTGGCAATCTTTCTGGCCGCGAGCATTGTCCTGCTGCCCGCATTGTACGAAGGTGCCAAGGAGCCGCCCCACGAACTTGCCCCGGTGGAGAAGCGCAAAACGCCCGCCGACTTGGGCATGCCCGGTTCGGCCCCGGAGCAAGCCGTCCCCGCGCAACCGGTCAAGCCAGCCCAGCGCCACCGGCCGTGAGCGCTGTGCGCGTCGGGCATGAATGGCGCCACGCAGCGTGACCTTCACACCCATGATCGGCGAGTTTGGTGAATGATGGAAATGTGGACCCGACCAAAGTCCAAGGCCGCATGAAGCGGCGATAAAGGCCCACCGACGTGCGCTTGCCTGCAAGGAGCCCTTGATGTTTTTCTTTCTGGTATTTCTGCTCTACGGCGGCATCCAGCTTTATTTTTCGGCTAAGACCATACATGCATTTGACCTCGCCGGACCTGGCTGGCTGCTGGTCAACGCCTGGGCACTGCTGATGACGCTGGGTCCGCTTCTGCTCTGGCGCCTGGAACGCTGGCCCGAGTATCACGCCTTTACTGTCGCCTGGGCCTGGATCGTCTTCGGCTGGATGGGCTTTTCGTTCCTGTTCTTCTGGCTGGGGCTGGCGATGGACATCTATGGCGGACTCGCCCGCGTGGCCGGTCTACCCATGCTTGCCATGCGTCCTGTCTTTGTGGCCGTATGCTCCATCGCCATGGCCCTATGGATGCTTGGCTTCTATTCCGCCCGGCATCCCAGGGTGGAGCGGCTGACCATCATCTCGGACAAACTGCCACTGGGTTTTCGCGGCCTGCGCATCGTGCAGATTTCCGATCTGCATCTGGGCGTGCTCATCGGCAGGTCGCGGCTCGATCACCTTCTTGAGCAGATAAGAAATCTGCACCCAGACCTGCTGGTCTCCACCGGCGACCTGGTCGATGGCGAGGCGCATTATCTGGACGGCCTGTCGGACGGCTTTTCCGCCTATCAGCCGCGCTACGGCAAATTTGCCGTCACCGGCAACCACGAGCAATATGCCGGCATCGGCCCTGCGGTGGCCTTCCACGCCCGCGCGGGCTTCAGGCTGCTGCGCGGAGAGAGGGTTACGGTTGCGGACGCCATCACGCTGGCGGGCGTTGATGATCCTGCCGTGGCGGCAGGCCACACAGACGAGCAAGGCCTTCTAGCCCGGACACCACCCAGCCGTTTCATCATCTTGCTTAAACACCAACCGGTCATCGACCCCGCTGCCCGCTTCGACCTTCAACTCTCAGGCCACACCCACAACGGCCAGATCTTTCCTTTCGGCCTAGTGGTGAAACTGTCCTATCCCCTGATCCAGGGACGCCACCTGCTGCCGGGCGGCGGCCAGCTCTACGTCAGTCGCGGCACCGGCACCTGGGGGCCGCCAATTCGCATCCTTGCGCCTCCCGAAATCACGCTGATAGAGCTGAAACGGCCGGAGGCAGGGGGCTAAACACCTGGTCGCGTGCCGATTCCAACAGGCGCAGTCGTTCCGCCCCAGCGCGCTTGATTCTGACTTCGGCAACCGAACCACAAAGGGCGCGACGAGCACTTGGGAGAACGAGTCATTGCAGGCAGCATTCCGAGATGGTCTCAGCCTCAGCACTTCTTTGTGCCTTCGTGGTTCGACTGCTTTGTCATGTAGCCCGCGTTTGCGCGAGATGGACCGTTATTCATGCCGGCTGACATAGAATCATGCGTGACGCGCTCATTGCGCAGGTACCCGATCCACCACCGCGAACAATAAACATGCTGCCCGCCTCCCTCAAACGCTATGCTTGGCTTTCCATCGCGGCGGCGCTTGCCACCATCCTGCTCAAGGGCGCGGCGTGGTGGATGACTGGTTCGGTCGGGCTGCTATCCGACGCCCTTGAGTCCTTTGTCAACCTCGCGGGGGCCTTGATGGCGCTGGCCATGCTGTCGCTCGCTGCCATGCCGGCGGATGAAGACCACACCCACGGGCACGGCAAAGCGGAATATTTTTCCAGCGCCTTCGAAGGTTTCCTGATTCTCGTCGCCGCGATCGGCATCGGCTATGCCGCGGTCAAGCGTCTACTCCACCCGCAGCCCCTGGAAGCGGTGGGCGTCGGGCTGGCCGTGTCGGTGGCAGCTTCGGTCATCAATCTTGCCACTGCCCGCATCCTCCTGGCGGTGGGCCGCAAGTACCGATCCATAACCCTGGAGGCGGACGCGCACCACCTGTTCACCGATGTCTGGACCTCTGCTGGGGTGATTGTCGGAGTCGCGCTGGTTTGGCTAACCGGCTGGCTCTGGCTTGACCCGGTGATCGCCATCCTGGTGGCGGCAAATATCATTTGGACGGGCTGGCAATTGCTGCACCGCTCCGCTGCAGGCTTGATGGACGTTGCCATCCCGCCGGAAGATCTCAGGGAGATTGAGCGGGTGTTGGACGGTTATCGCCGGCAGGGCCTGGAATTCCACGCTCTGCGCACCCGCCAGGCCGGTGCGCGCGCCTTCGCCACCCTGCATGTCCTGGTGCCGGGCGCGTGGACGGTGCAGGAGGGACACGACTGGCTGGAGCGCATCGAAGCCGACATTCGCCGCGCCGTCGCCAACTGCAACGTCACCACTCACCTTGAGCCCAGGGAAGATCCCGCGTCCCGCTACGACGAGGAACTGGACCGACCGGAAGATTGACCGGCCGGGTGTCGCGGCAGGTCAAAGTCGGGCGTTAGTGTACGCGGTAGGCCGCATGGCAGGCCACACATTGCTGGGTGATTTCCCCCAGTGCGCCGACCATGCGCTTGACATTTCCGTCTACTGCGGTTTCTCTTGCAACCAGCGCGAACTGGCTGGCCGCTTTGTGCATTTGGGTTCCGATGGCTTGCATCTGCTTCGGCATATAGGGCGCCAGTTGCGCAGCATGGTGTGCCTCGAGGGATGACATGCCTATGCGCGTTTCAGCAATATCCGCAGCCTGGTCATATGCCCCCACAGCGATGGCGTCCTGAATTTCGGTAAGTGCAGCCAGGTGATCACGCATATTGCCCAGCATGTGCGCCCGCATCATGTCGGGCAGATCGACCAGTTGTCGCGCGCCGCTGGCAATGCAAGGCAGCAAGGTGATGGACAAGGCCAAACAGATTGCCGATTTTTTCATTTGACGAAGCTCCACAATTGTTTCGGACAAGAGAGGAAATGAGCATGCAGCGCTGCCCGTCTCCAGAGCGCGTTCCCGATCGCATCGATCTCTCCATGCGGAATAATTTGATTATGACCTGAATGCGCGGAGGCGCTTCCACGACATCTCGGATGCGCTGCCTGTGGCTGGCGCGACCCGCGCCACTATGGGTGCATCGTGCAGCCATTCGGTGCATGCGCAGTGCTCGGTACAAAGCTCAGTTTCGCGCTTCAATGTCCGCCCTTAGTCGTAACTTAATGTCGCGGACAATCGCCCAGTGTCAGGAGTTTGTCCTGCCCTCGGCTGTACTTGCCGCGGCCGCTTGACTCACGACGCCCCGGCGCCGCCACCCATGCCGACATGGAAAAAATGTCCGATCGCGGCTAGGCTAGCCACATGGCCACATCACCCATTGCCCCTTCCCTGCTGGCCGCCACCATTGCGGATCTGCGCCGCCACGCGCCGTTCTCGGAAATGCAGACCGCCGAGCTGGAGTGGCTGGCAGGCAGACTGCAACTAACCTATTTCGCGGAGGGGACTGAAGCTTTGAAGCCGGAGGACGGGCCACCCAGTTGGTTTTATCTGATCAAGCAGGGCACACTGGAAGCCGGCCGGGCAGGCGAAAGCGGGTTGATGCAGCTGCAGGAAGGGGAGTGCTTCCCGCTCGGCGCCCTGCTGTCGAACCGGGCCGTGGGCCATCATTACCGGGCGGCGCAGGACACCTTTTGCTATCTGCTGCCGAGCGCGGATTTCCATGCCCTGCTGGATATCAGCCCGGCGTTCCGTGATTTCTGCACCCGTCGCATCGCCAGCCTGCTGGAACAATCGCAAAAGGCCTTGCAGGCGGAATACGCTCTTCGGGAGGAAGCCGAAACCCCGTTTGTCCGCCCGCTGAAAAGCCTGATCAGCCGCTCCCCGGTCACCGCCTATCCCGACAGCCCGCTGGCTGATGCGCTCGCCAGAATGAGTCGGGAAAAAGTCGGTTCGGTCGCCGTCATCAATCAGGCTGAAGAGCCGGTGGGCATCCTTACGCTGCGCGACGTGCTGGATCGCGTCGTGCTGGTTGAGCTGCCGTTGCAGACACCGGTTGGACAGGTGATGACGCCGCACCCGGTCACCTTGCCCGCATCGGCTCTCGCGTCCGAGGCCTTGTTGGCGCTGGCGCAGCGAAGCATCCACCACCTGTTGATCACTGCGGACGGCAAACTGTGCGGGGTCATTTCCGAGAAGGATTTGTTCGCGCTCAAGCGCCTGTCGGTACAGGGTGTCAGCGCCGCGTTGCAGCAGGCCGCTTCGATCGATGAGCTGGCCCGGATCGCACCTGACATTCAAGCTCTGGCGCAGAACCTGATCGCCCAGGGCCTGGAAGCCGAAGCCCTGACCCAGACGCTGTCTGCCTTGAACGATCAGTTGTCCCGCCGGGTGATCGAACTGGAAACCAGTGAACTCGATCTGCCCGCGGCACGCTGGTGCTGGATGGCCTTGGGTTCAGAAGGTCGCCGCGAGCAGACCCTGGCCACGGATCAGGACAACGCGCTCATCTTCCAGAGCGATCAACCCGCGGAAACGATACGCGTTGCCCTGCTGCCCGTCGCCAAGCGCATTAACCAGGCGCTGGCGGCCTGCGGCTTCCCTTTGTGCAGGGGCGAAATTATGGCCGGCAATCCCAAATGGTGCCTGAGCCTGGAGGAATGGCGCGCCACCTTTGCCAACTGGATCCAGCGCGGCGACAGCCCGGCCCTGCTTCATGCCACGATTTTTTTCGACTTCCGTCCGCTCTATGGCGCCGCGGAACTATGCGACGAGTTGCGCGCATGGCTGGATGGCAAGGTCAGGCAGAACCGGCTGTTTCTCAAGTTCATGGCCGGCAATGCCCTCGCCAATCGCCCCCCGCTGGGCCTGGTGCGCGATTTCGTGGTAGCCGCGGGCGGCGAACAAGCCAATACACTCGACCTTAAGCTCAACGGCGTCACACCCTTCGTGGATGCGGCCCGCATTTTCGCGCTCTACGCCGGCATCAGCGAATCAGGCACCATTGCGCGGCTCAGGGGCGCAGCCAAGGACTGGGATATTCCTGCGCCCGAGGTTGAAGCCTGGGTGGCGGCGTTCCACTTCATCCAATTGCTGCGCCTGCGGCGCCAGCATCTGGCGCAAACGAAAGGCGAAACGGCAAACAACCGCATCGACCCTGAGCAGCTCAACGAGCTTGACCGGCGCATCCTGAAGGAGGCCTTTCGCCAGGCACGCAAGCTGCAGGCCCGGATGGGCAGTTATTTCGAATTTTGATCAAACGCACGAAACTGCTGCCGCGCCGGCTTATGGCCTTCTTTTTTGAGGCTTACTGGGCTAAGGTTACGCCTTGCCCATCTCTGCGCCGATTCTCCGCAGAGCAGGTCATGAACAAGAACTCAACCAGCCAGAGGAGGTGATTCATGTCCAGCCCTCAACTCGATTGGGCCTCGATCGACCAGGATCCGCGATTTCAGGCTTTGCACAGAAAGAAAACCGGATTCCTCTGGGGCCTGATGTTGTTCTCCATCGTTTATTACTTCCTGCTGCCCATCGGCGCCGCCTACTTTCAGGATTTGTTCAACATCAAGGTATGGGGCCCAGTCAACATAGGTCTGCTATTCGCACTTTCCGAATTCATCGTGGCCTGGGTTCTCGCCGCCATTTACGCCAGGCGCGCCAACGCGGAATTCGATGCGATGACCGCGGAACTGGTTCGTGACGCCCATCTGATCGGAAAGGGCAAATGATGAAACGCTATCCTCTGCTGTTGATAAGCGCCGCGGCGCTTGTCGCCTCCGGTTCGGCCCTGGCCGCCGGTGCGGTAGCCGACGAGTTCAAATGGATGACCTTCGCGGTATTCGGCGCCATCATCGCCATCACCGTGTACATCACCTACTGGGCAGCAAAGCACACCCATACCACATCGGAATTCTATGCCGCCGGACGCACCGTGACCGGCATGCAGAACGGCTGGGCGATTGCGGGTGATTACCTCTCCGCCGCTTCCTTCCTGGGCATCGCGGGCCTGATTTCGCTCTACGGCTATGACGGCTTCATGTATTCGGTCGGCTGGCTGGTGGCCTACATCACTGTGCTGCTGGTGATTGCCGAGCCATGCCGCAACATCGGCAAATACACCCTGGGCGACGTGCTCGCGTTCCGCAATCACCCCAAGGCGTCGAAGACCATTGCGGCGCTTTCCACCATCACCGTTTCGACCTTCTACCTGACCGCGCAGATGGTCGGCGGCGGCGTTCTGATCAAGACCCTGATCGGCATCAACTACCACATCTCCATCATCGGCGTCGGCGTGCTGATGTTGGCTTACGTGGTGTTCGGCGGAATGAAGGCCACCACTTGGGTGCAGATCGTCAAGGCCGTGCTGCTGGTGACCGCGTCCATCCTGCTCGTGTTGTTCACCTGGGGGCAGTACGGCTTCTCCCTGCCCGGCTTCCTCCAAGCGGTGGTCGACGACCCCAAGGTGCAAGCCCAGGTCGCCAAGCTGGTCGGCGATGCCGCATCCGGCATGACACCACAGGAGCTGGGGCAGCGCTTCCTTGAGCCTGGCCTGTTCCTGAAGAATCCAATCGACCAAATATCTTTGGGAATGGCCCTGGTGTTGGGCACCGCCGGGATGCCGCACATACTAATGCGGTTCTTTACCGTCCCGACCGCCCAGGATGCGCGCAAATCCGTGATCTGGGCCATGGGAATCATCGGCGGCTTCTATGTCCTGACGCTGTTCCTGGGCATGGGCGCCGCGATCAAGGTCGGCGCGCCCACGATCATCGGCCTGGACAAGGGTGGGAATATGGCAGGCCCCTTGCTTGCCCAGTTCGTCGGCGGCGGCCCCGATTCTGTGCTCGGCAATCTGTTCCTGGCGTTCGTTGCCGCCGTCGCCTTTGCAACCATCGTCGCGGTTGTGGCCGGCCTGGTCCTGGCAGCCGCCTCCGCCATGGCGCACGATCTCTATGTAGGGGTCATCAAGGGCGACCACGCCTCGCCAAAGGAGCAGGTCGTCGCAGCCCGCATCTCCTCCTTGATCGTAGGCGTGCTGGCCATCTATGTAGGCATCGCGGCCGAGGGCCAGAACGTCGCTCATCTGGTCGCCCTGGCGTTCGCCGTGGCCGCCTCCTCCAATCTGCCGGCGGTGTTTCTTACCCTGTACTGGAAGCGCTGCAACACCTACGGCATCGTCCTCGGCATGCTGGTAGGTGCCATCTCCGCCATCGGGCTGGTCATGATCTCCCCCAACATGACCTATCCCAAGGCGGTGGTAAAAGATGCAAAGAAGGTGCTGGAGGGCGAACCGGCACAGCCGGCCAAACCTGCGGTCGCCGCAGTGTCGGCCAGCAGCTTTGCCTGTGAGTTGTTCGCGCTGCAAGGCTGCGTCAAGGCGGAACCCGCCAAGCCCGCCTCGGCGGAAAAACCGGCCAAGCCCGGCGCCCGGGAGAAGCTGGCCAAGCTGCAGGAAAGACTGCCGACCCTGACCGATGCGTCGGAAATTGAGAAGACGAATAAAGACATTGCCGGTCTGCAGAAGGACATCAAGAAAGCCGAAGGCGATATCGCGAAGATGGAAGGAGAGACCAGCATGATGGGGCTGGACAAGCCGTTCTTCCTGCTCAAGAACCCCGGCCTCATTTCCATTCCGCTGGGCTTCCTGGTGGTCATCATTGGTTCCCTGCTGTTCCGCGAAGAGCGCGCCGAAGACATGTGGGATGAACTCTACGTGCGGCAGAATACTGGCATCAACGCGGAAGCGGCGCTCGCCCACTGATGCCGCCGGCAGCGCTGGCATACTCCCCCGGCAAACACGCCGTGGGGCTGCTTGATGGCCGCGGGTGCAGCAAACCTGAGATCCGGCTCACCCGCGGGTCTTCTCGCCCTTGACGTGACTCTCCTATCGCGGCTGTTTGGTTTGTTTGGTTCCAGACCGCCGCTTACGCCGGCGCAGACACAACGCCTTGGACGCTGGCGCGCCCTGCCGAGCCCGGATCTACGCGAGCCGCTCGTAACCTCGCGCTGCGTGGTGGTGGACGTGGAAACCAGCGGACTCAACCCGGCCCGCGACCGGTTGATCGCCATTGGCGCGGTGGCAGTAGACGGCGGACAGATCAGTCTGACCGACACGTTTGAAGTCATCCTGCAACAGTCCTCGCCCAGTTCACACGCAAACATACTGGTACACGGCATAGGCGGCACCGCCCAAGTCGCAGGCACGGAACCGGCCCAGGCCTTGCTCGATTTTCTTGACTTTGTCGGCGCCGCACCGCTGGTCGCGTTTCACGCTTCGTTTGACGAGACCTCCATTCGCCGGGCGATGCAACAGCATCTGGGCGCGGACCTCAACCGGCCCTGGCTAGACCTCGCCTACCTCGCGCCCGCGTTCCATGCTGAACTGGCGCAGCGCTTGAAGTCCCTGGACGACTGGACGGCGCACTTCAACATCGGCAATTTCGCCCGCCATGGTGCGCTGGCCGACGCCTACGCAACCGCCCAGTTGCTGCTGATATTGACGAACGCATCCGGGCATTCCAACCCTGCACTCAGCTTTGCCGACCTGATGAAGCGGGAAAGGACACAACGTTCCCTGCTCCGTTTGAAGGAATAGAAGCCTTGATGGATTCGCCGCGTGCCGCATGCCGGCTCCGGCTTGACTCTCGACGGCATACAAGGTTAAATTGCGGGCTCTTTTGACCGCAGCCCGGTCATAAATCAATCACGGCCAGGTAGCTCAGTCGGT
>DASQBT010000044.1:0-5389 GCA_035635075.1 Thiobacillaceae bacterium
TCGCCTTCCCTGAGATGCAGGACGACTTCGGTGCCGCGCGCCGGCTTGTCCACCGTCTCCAGCGTGTAGTCGCCCTCGCCCCCCGATTCCCAGCGCACCCCGTGCTCAGCGGTAAGGCCAGCGCGGCGGGTGGTGAGCGTCACGCGGTCGGCAACGATGAACGACGAATAAAAGCCGACGCCAAACTGGCCGATCAACTGCGCGTCCTTCTTCTGGTCGCCGGAGAGCTGGGCGAAGAATTCGCGGGTGCCCGACTTGGCGATGGTGCCGATGTGCTCGATCACTTCCTGGCGGCTCATGCCTATGCCGTTGTCGGCAATGGTCAGGGTGCGCGCCTCGCGGTCGAAGGCCACGCGGATCTTAAGCTCGCTGTCATTCTCGAACAGGGCCGCATCGGTCAGCGCCTCGAAGCGCAGCTTGTCGGCTGCGTCCGAGGCATTGGAAATCAGCTCGCGCAAGAAGATGTCCTTGTTCGAGTAAAGCGAATGGATCATCAGATGCAAAAGCTGTTTGACTTCGGCCTGAAAGCCCAGGGTCTCCTTGGATGAGGTTTCGTTCATGGCGGTGTTCGTTAGGTGGTTTTGGACGGGGTGGTAGGTCGGGGCTGTCGGCGGGATTTCAAGGGCTGGAGTGGCGGTTTGACACCGAGCCTGCGGAATCTAAGCCCTGAGCGCTTCGCGGTTCATCGGGAGGGGGATTTTTTCCGCCATGAGGTTTGTTGAGGCTCCGCTCTTCCTGCTGCGTTCGGCGCTTGGCAGTGGCATTCTCGACGTCTTGCTTGGCCCGCAACTTGGTGAGGGCGCCGATTAGCTCGTACGGGATGGGCTTGTCCAAGGGGAAGCGAAGGTTTCCCATCTCGCCGGCGTACACAGACGCTGCTTGCTCCAACCTGGTGTCTCCTGTGACGGGCGGGTAGAAGCCGATGTGGTTCTTGAAGGCGGCGAAGTAAACAAGCACGCCGTTCTGCTTGAGCGCAAGCATACGATACCTGATGAGCTCCGTCGCGCTAGGCGCAGCAGCCCTCACAGTGGCGCGAACCTTCTGCAGGATGGCCTGGACCTCGGGCGCGAACGATGCGATGTACTCATCGATCGAACTGGGATTGCCGGTGGAGGGCGTCATGGCGTCAGACCTTGTCCGTTTCCAAATGAGCTGCTCAAATCGTTCTGCTGCGTTGTCCCAATACACGCCCCACGTCGGATGCCCCTTATGCCCAAATAGCCTTTCGGCGAACCTTATGGCATCGGGTTCGGCGAAGTTCTCCAACACTGCCCTCAGCACTCGGCATTTGGTCTTCAAGTTGTTATAGGTGATGCCTCTCTTTTGCATCTGGGCAGCGCGTTCGAGTAGCGCTCGCGCGTCTTCCAACGAAGTCTCTTGTGCTTGGCAGAGGGATTCAATACCGTTTAGCGATGGGTGGAGAGTTGAAAAACTACTCAGCTCCGATGGTGTCCACTTACGGTTGCCTGCCACTTTACGCTCCAATCTATTGACATGATGACCTGCCCGCCCTTTCAATCAAAGGGGCGGATCCCTGTTGTCGGCATGGATTCGTATATCGCATTCTTGTCACCTCGACGACGCCCGAAAAGTTCAAAGATCAAAGGCGCCAGCGTCAAATTGCCTGTTTCACTGAACAGCAACGAAGAAGCGCAACGTATCGGGAGGCACTCGCCTGGGATTTCATGCCGCCACACCGATATTAAAGGTTTCAAGCTCGAAATGAATTAAGGATTGAGGCCATCAAGTTCAAGCCGCCTGCTTTGTCAGCGCCATCCTGACATCGATTTCATCCCAGGGCACGGACACCTTGCCAGACTCATCCTTGCTGACAACCATCCATTCGACAAGGATGCTCACGTCTTTGTGCACATTGCGGTAATGACGGTTCAGGTGTTTGGCCAGTGCGTAAACCGTCAGGGGGCCTGCGGTTTTCAGGCTTCCCACCAAGTTGCCAGCGCTTGGGGCTGAATACTTCGCCAAATTGCGCCATGTTTTCGAATCCTATGCCTGAATAAGGCCGTGGAGCCCGGCCCTGCATGACGGCCTGCAAGCTTGCACCAGTGCGAGCGCGGCCTCCGCGGGCTGGACTTCAATGTGCAATTTGCTCATTCGGCTTTCTCCACGTCTTTCCTGAAATCTCCGATAAGGGTTGGCACGTCCACGAAATGGTAGGGTTTTTCGCGTCCGCCTATGGGCCGATGATCCATCGAACGGTAATTCCACGGTCGTACCATTTTCATGCAGTTCTCCTTGGGTCGGACTTGCTCATCTTCTTTCCTTGGCCTTCCCGCCCCCTTCGACACCGCGCGGCGCTGGGTCAGGGTTTCGATCTGCGCCTTGAAGCGTTCGCTTCCCAGCGCCCAGCCCTTGTGCGTGCATTCCTGTATTTCCTTCAGGTCGTTGTTTGAAATGGCTGCGCGGAACAACTGGCGATAGGCGCTTTGTCGGTCTGCTTCGCAAGCTCTTCGGCTCTTGGGTGGTAATAGCGTTTGAGCATCCACAAATCTTTGTGTCCGGTTACCGCCGCCAACTCCAGAATGTTTGTGAGCTTCTCGGCCAGGCGTGAAGTCGCTTCATGGCGAAGGTCGTGAAAGCGTAGGAGTGACTTCAATAAGATAGCGCTCCAACGCAGCGCCCAGAGTTGTTCGCTCAGCTTCTGCACAGGAGATGAACACACCACGAACCATTTCTGATTCGATGACGGCAGCCCAAGCCTCAGCTTCTCTCTTCGACTCGAATGTCTTGGGTTGCATGGCCTTTACGGCGGACGCTTACTTGGAATTGATACGGGCCACGGTTGATCATTGATGCCATAGTTTTCTCCTTGGGAAAACAGGTATAGGCACCAGCGTCTCAACCCCGCAGCAGAGTGCAGCAAAAATGCAGCAAAAACCGCTGCCAGAAAGCACAACGGCCCAGGTTTTTTAAACGTAAGCCGTTGATTTATATGGCTCCCCGAGCTGGGCTCGAACCAGCGACCTGCGGATTAACAGTCCGTCGCTCTACCGACTGAGCTATCGGGGAATCGCGCTAAAAGCGAAGGCGAATTGTAGGGGGGGGGGCGGCTGTGGTCAAGCGTTGGGAGAGATTGCTGGGCCTATTCTTTGACTGGATTGCCGCGTCGCTGCGCTCCTCGCAATGACGGTCTCACAGTCGCTTCGCCTCTGCCTCAGGCCAACACCGTCGCCAGCCGCGCCAGCGCATTCTCCAAATTTTCGCTCGACGTCGCGAACGACAGCCGCACGTAGCCTTCGGCGCCAAAGGCGGAACCGGGCACCACGGCAACGCCAGCTTCTTCCAGCAGGTATTCGGAGAATTCGATGTCGGTCGGGGCCTTGAGTTTGCCGGCGGCATGGAGCTTGGCGATGGCGCCGCGCATGTCGGGGAAGGCGTAGAAGGCGCCGCCGGCCAGCATGCAGCGCACGCCGGGCAATCTGTTGAGGCCCTCCACCACGAGCTTATGGCGCTGCTTGAACGCCGCCAGCATGGGCGCCATGCAGGCCTGGTCGCCATTGAGCGCGGCTTCGGCCGCGACCTGGGAAATCGAGGTGGGGTTGGAGGTACTCTGTGACTGCACCTTGGTCATTGCCCGGATGATGTTCTCCGGGCCCGCCGCATAGCCGATGCGCCAGCCAGTCATGGAATAGGCCTTGGACACGCCGTTTAACACCATGGTCCGCTCGTACAGGTCGGGACAGGCGTTGAGGATGTTGGAGAAGCGCGCATCATCGAGTCTGATGTGCTCGTACATGTCGTCGGTGGCGATCAGCACCTGGGGATGCGCGCGCAGCACTTCGCCCAGGGCGGCGAGATCCTGCTTGCCGTACACGGCGCCGGTCGGGTTGCTGGGGCTGTTGATCACCACCAAGCGGGTCCGGGGCGTGATGGCGCCTTCCAACTGTGCTGCAGTGATCCTGAAGTCCTGCTCGATGCCGGCTTCGACGATCACCGGCTTGCCGTCCGCCAGCAGCACGATGTCGGGATAGGAGACCCAGTAAGGCGCGGGAATGATCACCTCGTCGCCGGGATTGATGACGGCCTGAACCAGATTGAAGAAGCTCTGCTTGCCGCCGCAGGACACCAGAATCTGCTTCGGCGTATAGCTCAGGCCATTGTCGCGCTGGAACTTGGCGATAATCGCAGCTTTCAGGCTGGGCGTGCCGTCCACCGCGGTGTATTTGGTGAAGCCTCGTTTGATGGCGTCAATGGCCGCGGCCTTGATGTGGTCCGGGGTGTCGAAATCCGGCTCGCCGGCGCCCAGGCCGATTATGTCGCCGCCTGCGGCCTTGAGGGCGGCGGCCCGGGCGGTCACCGCCAGGGTGGGCGAGGGCTTGATGGAAAGGACGCGGCGGGATAGGGGGATGTCCATACTCAACGATAAGGCGGGGTGGGCCGCCGGTGTAAAATGCCAGGTTGGGCGTCAGCTCAAAAAGTCCCGGAATTTTACCTGTGGCCACGACCTTTCCCAATAGCCCATACCAACTACACCAGCCGTTCGAGCCGTCCGGCGACCAGCCGGAAGCCATCGCCAGGATCGTCGAAGGCTATGAGGACGGCCTGGCATTCCAGACCCTGCTGGGGGTAACCGGCTCGGGCAAGACTTACACCATGGCCCACGTCATCGCCCGCCTGGGGCGGCCGGCCTTGATCATGGCGCCCAACAAGACCCTGGCCGCGCAGCTCTATTCGGAAATGCGTGAATTCTTCCCGGACAACGCAGTCGAGTATTTCGTCTCCTATTACGATTACTACCAGCCCGAAGCCTACGTCCCCAGCCGCGACCTGTTCATCGAGAAGGATTCCAGCATCAACGAGCACATCGAGCAGATGCGCCTGTCCGCCACGAAAGCCCTCCTGGAACGGCGCGATACTGTGATCGTGGCCACGGTCTCCTGCATCTACGGCATCGGCGACCCGGTCGACTACCACAGCATGATTCTGCATCTGCGCCAGGGCGAGAAACTGGGCCAGCGCGAAGTGCTGGGAAGGTTGGCAACCATGCAGTACGAGCGCAACGACTACGACTTCCACCGCGGCACCTTCCGCGTGCGCGGCGACGTGATCGATGTGTTCCCGGCGGAAAACGCGGAGACTGCGCTGCGCATCGAGTTGTTCGACGACGAAGTGGAAGCCCTCACGGTGTTTGATCCGCTCACCGGCCGGCTGCAGAGCAAGGTTCCGCGCTATACGGTGTTTCCCTCCAGCCATTACGTCACACCGCGTGAGACCACGCTCACGGCAATCGAGAAGATCAAGGCCGAGTTGCGCGAGCGGCTGGAATTCTATTACGCGAACAACAAGCTGGTGGAGGCGCAGCGCCTCGAACAGCGCACCCGGTTCGACCTGGAAATGCTCAATGAGCTGGGTTTTTGCAAGGGCATCGAAA
>DASQBT010000045.1:0-8605 GCA_035635075.1 Thiobacillaceae bacterium
TTATTGACTTCATGCACGAGGATGAGGCCCGGCTGGGTGTGCTGCGCCCGGATCATGAACCGCGTGCCACTGAGTATCTGGCCGAAATGCTGGCCATGATAGCCAGCCTGGTAGATAAGGGCCTGGCTTACCCCGCCGACAACGGCGACGTATATTACAACGTGCGCGGATTCGCCGCTTATGGGGCATTGTCCGGCAAATCCATTGATGATCTGCGCGCCGGCGAGCGGGTCGAGGTGGACCCGCACAAGCGCGATCCCATGGATTTCGTTCTGTGGAAGGCCGCCAAACCCGGCGAACCCGCCTGGAACAGTCCTTGGGGACCGGGCCGGCCGGGCTGGCACATCGAATGCTCGGCCATGAGCGGCAAGCTGCTCGGCGCGCATTTTGACATCCACGGCGGTGGCCAGGACCTGCAGTTTCCCCATCATGAAAACGAAATTGCCCAGAGCGAGGGCGCGAATGGCTGCAAGTTCGTCAATTACTGGCTGCATAACGGCTTCGTGCGGGTCGACAACGAAAAAATGTCCAAGAGTCTTGGCAATTTCTTCACCATCCGCGAGATCCTGGAGAAGTTCGATCCCGAAGTCGTGCGATTCTTTATCTTGCGTGCCCATTACCGCAGTCCGCTCAATTATTCGGATGCCCATCTGGACGACGCAAGGAGCGCGCTGAGCCGGCTCTATACTGCGATGAGAAACGTTCCGCCTGCTGAAGTGGAGCTGAATTGGGACAATGATTATGCCGCCCGTTTCCGGGCAGCCATGGACGAGGACTTCGGCACGCCGGAAGCGGTGGCGATACTGTTTGAGTTGGCCAACGACGTCAACAGAACCAGAGATTCACAACTTGCGGGGCTGCTTCACGCCTTGGGAGGAGTCTTGGGAATTCTGCAAAACGATCCCGTCGCGTTCTTGCAGGGCGAGGCGCACGACATTTCAATAACGGAGTCGCTGACCGTGACGGGGGCCATAACCGGAGGTTCCTTAGTCCATCATAGGGAAAGCATTGAACGCATGATCGAAGCGCGCGCCGCCGCCAAGAAGTCCAGGAACTTCGCTGAGGCTGACCGTATCCGCGACGAGTTGAAATCATCCGGCATCATTTTGGAAGACGGCCCCCAGGGCACGACTTGGCGCAGAGCCTGAATTCTAGCCGCCAATAAAAAGCGGGGCGCAATCGCGCCCCGCTTTTTATTGTGTTGCCGCCTTCCCAGATTATTTGGCAGCGGCAGGTGCAGCGGCCACCGGGAACTGGAAGAATGTTGCGGGGTTGAAAGCCGCAGTCGCATCGCCATAGGTCTTGGGATCCATAAAGGAACCCCAGGTGCCATAGGTCTTGGGATCGGCAATAACGGCACTGTACTTGGCGTAGGTATTGACGTCAGCCAGCTTGAACATGGACTGGTAGTTATTCATGTTCATGGATTCGGTCATCCACTTGGTGTACAGCGCAGGGTTCATCGCGTTGAACATGGGCTGGTAGTTCTTCATGTCAACGGGAGCCATCATCCAGCGCATCATTTTGCCGGGATCGGCCATTTTTACCATGACGGCCGTGTAAAAGTTGGGATCCATGGACGCGGCCATCCATTTGCTAGCAACAGCGGGATCGCTCAGTTCCATGGCAGCTTTGTAAGCGGCCGGGTCGACCATGGCGTTCATCGTCTTCACGTAGGTTGAAGGTTCCATGGAGGCGGAAGCCGCGGTTACATAGAAGGAAGGTTCGGTTACCGCGTTTGCCAGGTCGACCATGGCCCTGGGATCCTTGGCGACTGCGGCGGCCGCTACCGGGTTGGTAAATGCATCAATCGGGTTGGTTCCGGCGGCGCTTGCGGCTGTCACGGCGATGGCCAGATTGAGGGCGATGATGAGTTTGCTGGGTTGCATTAGTGGTCCTTTTAGCAAGATTGAAGTGTGTCGTTATTGCAACGTTACGGTCACTGTATGTTGCTAAATAATCATATACTAATATGCGTGTTTTACTCGATTGTTGGAGTTCAAAAAAGAAACCCGGCCGTGAGGCCGGGCTTTTTTACAACACTAAACGAACTGGCTGCTTACTTGGCGGGAGCCGGAACCGCAGCAGGAGCAGCGGCAGGATTCGTCCAGGCGGCGGGGTTCCACATATTCGTCCACGAATTGGGGTCGAAGAAGTTGAACGTGCCAGGAGCGGCACCTGCGGGTGCGGCGCCTGCGGCCGGAACGGCGCCAGGATTGGTCCACGCGGTGGGATTCGCCATGTTCAGCCACGTCGTGGGATCGAAGAAGTTGAACGTTGGAGCGCCCGCCGTTGTAGGCCCGCCCATTCCACCCATGTTGGGGACCGTGTAGCTGGAGGGGTTCAACCATGTACCCCATGGGCCATAGGTCTGCGGATTGAGGGATTGGCCCATCCATGCAGTGTAGAGGTTGGGGTTGATGGGTTGCATCATCAGGGACCACAGCTTAGGATCCAGCGGGGCCATCATCCACTTCATGTACATGGCGGGGTTCATGCCCTGCATCATCATGCCCCACAACTTGGGATCCATGGGCCACATGGCCCAGCGCATCATCTTGCCGGGGTCAGCCCACTGGGTCATCAGTGCGGTGTAGAAGTTGGGGTCCATGGAGGCCGCCATCCACTTCATATACATGTTGGGGTCGGAGAACTGCATATAGTTCGTCAGCGAACGAGGATCCATCATGGAACCGAACATCCGGTACCAATTGTTGGGTTCCATCATGTTGACGCCCATTTGGGTGTAAAAGCCGGGCTCGGTCACCGCATTGGACCAAGGCACAAACACCTTGGGATCGCGATATGCAGAAGCGTTGCGGGTGAAGTCGGTCATCCGGTCCAACCACTGTTCAGGGGTTTGCGGGATCGGGCCCGCATGCGCCGCATACCCCTGTGGGGCAGGAGCGCTAGCTTGCGTGCCATTTGCAAAAGCGCCTTGGGCCATAACGACACCGAGCGCAAGGATAATCAATTTGAGTTTCATGAGACTCTCCTAAAGAGTTAAGGGGATGGTTATTTTTCTTCTACTAATATAGTACCTCGCTATCCGAATGTTTTCTATCTCCTCGATATGTAGTAACCACTAATATTGTAATAAACTGTTGCGTAAAAACCAAGTTAGACGGAGAAATCCTGGCCTGCTACGAAATTTTCGTGGGTCGCAACCCTGGGTAATGTCCTAGGGAAAACTTTACGAAAACAACAGGGTATTGAAAATTGCGGAGCATTGGGCGCGGCAACCATATTAATTTTCCCCATGAATCATCAGCTTGCTGATTACAGCGTTCTCGTGGGTGCTGAAGGCTGGAAACATAGCCATTGGCAGGGCACCTTTTATCCCGAGGACTTGCCTGAAGATTGGCAGTTGTCTTTTTACAACAGCCAATATCGCTGCGTTTACTTGCCGAAATCGGCCTGGGCAGGCTGCTTAATTACGGATGCCGAAATGTGGCTCAAGGATACTCAAGCCAATTTTCGATTCATTCTTGAGCCCCCTGAGAACATGACCCGACACACGGCAACGATCCTGGAAGCCATGACTGGCCGCGCGTTTGTGGATGATCAGAGCACCGATAGTCGGGAACTACTGTGGTTCCCTCCTGCGCCCGATCTGCGCGCTTTGGGGCGTCGAATCGAAGAGGCCGTGGGGCAGGGGCGCACGCTTTATTTGCTGAATCGAGAAGGGCACCTGCCGTCCTTGGAGCGGGTCAGATCACTGGTGGAAGTCATGGGTTATTGAGCGATTGAAGTAAAATTCATCAAAACCTAATAAAGGCTCAATGTGATCCACGACGCCCTCGTACAAATCGAGAATGTCTCGTTTGGCTATAGCGCCCGGCCTGTTCTAAAGGGAATCGATCTGATTGCCAAGCGCGGGCAGGTGGTTGCCATCATGGGCAGTAGCGGTTGCGGCAAGACGACCCTGCTGCGATTGATAGGTGGCGAGCTTCGGCCCGACCAGGGGACGGTCCGGGTGGCGGACGAGGTGGTGAGTGAACTGGACCAGGCTGGCCTATACCGTCTGCGCCGCAAAATGGGCATGCTGTTCCAGTTCGGTGCCTTGTTTACGGACATGTCGGTGTTCGATAACGTCGCGTTCCAGTTGCGCGAACATACCGATTTGCCCGAGGACATTATCCGCGACTTGGTATTGATGAAACTTAATGCCGTGGGGCTTCGTGGTGCTGCCTATCTGATGCCGTCGGAATTATCGGGCGGCATGGCGCGGCGTGTTGCCTTGGCACGCGCAATTGCATTGGACCCCATGTTGATCATGTACGACGAGCCATTTGCCGGCTTGGACCCCATTTCCCTGGGTGTTACCGGCAATCTGATCCGCCGGCTCACTGATACATTGGGTTTGACGTCCCTGGTGGTGACCCATGATGTGCAGGAGTCCCTGAAGATCGTCGATTACGTCTACTTCGTGTCGGAGGGCGTGGTTGAAGCGCAGGGTACGGCTGCGGAAATCCGCTCGTCCGGATTGCCCTACGTGCACCAGTTCGTGCACGGTGAGCCTGACGGGCCCGTACCTTTCCACTATCCCGCCCAAGCTTATGCGGAAGACCTCAGGCTGGGGGTTGGGAGTGCTTAAGGCACTATATGCCGGGATTTCAGGCCTCGGCCGGCAGACGGTTGATGGGGTGTGGCGCATCGGCTTTGCCACCCGCTTCTTCTTCGCCATCCTGCTTCATTCCGGCACCGCCATGAGTCGTTTTGGTCTGACCATTCGGGAGATCTATTTTTCCGGCGTGCTGTCACTCATCATTATTGTGGTATCGGGCCTGTTTGTGGGGATGGTGCTGGGCTTGCAGGGTTACGAGACGCTGCAAACCTACGGCTCGGAAGAGGCACTCGGCATCCTGGTGGCGCTGTCGCTGGTGCGAGAGCTGGGGCCGGTGGTTGCGGCGCTGTTGTTTGCCAGCCGGGCCGGTTCTGCAATTACCGCGGAAATCGGGCTGATGAAGGCGACTGAACAGCTGACCGCCATGGAAATGATGGCGGTGGACCCGATTGCCCGCGTGGTGGCGCCCCGGTTCTGGGCGGGGGTGATTTCCATGCCTCTGCTGGCGGCGATGTTCTCCGCGGTAGGTATCTTCGGCGGCTATCTGGTGGGGGTGGTGCTGATCGGCGTGGATCAGGGCAGCTTCTGGTCCCAGATGCAGGCGGCTGTCGATTTCAACCAGGACATCATGAATGGGATTATTAAGAGCATGGTGTTTGGTGTAGCGGTGACGGCCATCGCCCTATTTGAGGGCTATGATGCCCCGCCAACCGCCGAAGGGGTGTCGGGAGCGACAACGCGTACCGTGGTGACCTCCAGTCTGGCCATACTTGCACTGGATTTCATGCTAACCGCATTCATGTTTCGAGGAGTGAAATGAACCGGGTGTTACTGGATTTCTGGGTGGGCTTGTTCGTCATAGCGGCGATTGGCGCCCTGATGTTTCTCGCGCTTAAGGTCGGCAGCATGAATACCGTCAGCAAGGCTGACACTTACGAAGTCTCCGCCTATTTTGAGAACATCGGCGGTCTCAAGCCACGCGCGCCAGTCAAGAGCGCCGGAGTGGTCGTGGGCCGGGTTGCCGATATCGGATTTGACAGCTCAAATTATGAGGCCAAGGTGATGCTCAAGTTGAACAAACGTTACCAGTTTCCCAAGGACACCTCCGCATCCATCATGACTTCCGGCTTGTTGGGCGAGCAATACGTCGGCCTGCAACCGGGTGGCGATAGCGTAAAATTAAAAGCTGGCGACAAAATCCAGATTACCCAATCGGCGGTGGTGCTGGAAAATTTGATTGGACAGTTCCTCTACGATAAAGCTCAAAACGGAACAAGCGGAGCAAGCAAATGAAACTCAATAAACTGGTAATTGCGTGCCTTGCAGCTGGACTAAACTTTCAGACGGGCAGCGCTTTGGCGCTGACGGTCAATTTGGAGCAGGCGGTCGAGATGAGTCTTGCTGCCGACCCGCGCATCAAGGAGCGAGAGCAAGTCGTGGAGTCTGCGCGCGGACTGTTGGCTGAAGCGAAGGCTAATCTCGGCTGGCGGGCCGATGCCAACGCGTTCATCGGGTTGGCGCCTAAGGTGGACGGCGGATTTTACCGGGACGGTGCGACCACCTGTACCGCCTTCCCTTGCGTGCCGCGCAGTGACGGCGACCGTATCCACGGCCTGTCCGACTGGACGCATTTGGAATTTGCCCTGATCAAGCCTTTGTACACCTTCGGCAAGATCGACCATTATAAAGCCGCCGCGCAAGGCAATGTCGAGGTCAAGCAAGGCGAGGTCAGCCAGACTAAGGCTGATACCGCGTTCGACACCAAACGCGCGTACTACGGCTACCTGACCGCGCGCGACATTCGATTGTTTCTTGAGGATGTTCAAGTGAGGCTGAATGGGGCGATCGACCGGGCCGAGCAGTCGCTCAAGCAGGAAAGCGGCGAGGTTACCCTGTCTGAGCTGTATTCCTTGCAGTCTACCCGCGGGGTGGTCGCCAAGTATGTCTACCAGGCCAAAGCGCTCGAAAGGATCAGCTTGGATGGTTTGAAGGTCTTGACCGGGGTTGGTTTGAACTCGCCGCTCGAGGTTGCGGACGACCGGCTGAGCCCGGTTTCCTTTCCTGAGGGCGAGTTGGCTGACCTGCAGGCCAAGGCCTTGGCCGAACGGCCGGAAATGCGGGAACTGGAAGCGGGCCTGCGGGCGAAGCGTGCCCTCGTGGCCGCCAAGAAAGCCGACATCATGCCCGATGTCTATGCCGGTGTAGTGGGGACCGCGAATTATGCTTCCCAACGTGACCGGCTGGATAACCCGCACATTTATGACCCTTTCAACAACGGCGGCCTTACCCCCGTGGTCGGCATCAAGTGGGATGCGGCCTTTGGCGTCGCTTCCGCCCGTGCCGCCCAGGCGCAGGCCGACCTGGATGCCCTGAATTACAAGAAGCAATTTGCACTGGCGGGAATTCCGTACGAAGTGGCCGAGGCCTATACCAATGCGCGGGCAAACTTTGATTCCCAAAAGGAACTCGCCGATGGTGCCACCGCTGCCCGCCGCTGGGTGGTATCCGCCACTGCCGATTTCAGCGCGGGTCTGGAAAAGGGCGACAAGGTGGCCGATGCATTCAAAAGCTATGTCCTTGCCCAGACGGAATACCTGAGGACGCTGAACGATTACAACGTCAACGTGGCTCAATTGGCCAAGCTAACCGGTGAACTTAAGTAAGTTGTCCAGTTCCAATCAATTGAATCATTTCACTGCCAAACACTATGAACACCTTGAATAACCTACTACGTGTCGCCGGATTGGCAGCCTTGCTGTGGCTCAACCCGGCCTGGGCAATGACTGCGCCCGATGTACTGGCCAAGACCACGACTCAGGAGGTGTTGAGCATCCTGAAGACCGACAAGGAACTCAAGAGTGGCAATCTCAATAAAGTCTACGAGTTGGTGGAAGCCAAGGTGTTGCCGCATTTCGACTTCGACCGCATGACCCAATTGGCCGTCGGCCGCTATTGGCAAAAAGCGACTCCGCAGCAAAAAGAATCCCTGGTGCATGAGTTCAAGAATTTGCTGGTGCGCACCTACTCTACCTCGCTCACTGCGTTCACCAATCAAACCGTGGAGTTCAAGCCGCTGGCTTTAAAGCCCGAAGACACGGACGTGACGGTCAAGACGGAAGTCAAACAGCCGGGCGGCCAGCCCATCCCAATCGACTACAGCATGTACAAGACTGACATAGGCTGGAAGGTTTATGACGTGTCAATCGACGGCGTCAGCCTGGTTATCAACTACCGCGCCTCGTTCGCCAATACTATCCGCAAGTCGGGTGTGGATGGCCTGATCTCGACACTGCAAGCCAAGTCGAGAAATCTGCAGGCAAGCGGCGGCGGAAAAGCCGGAAGCAAGTAAGGTGTTAGAAACCAGCTCAGGGGTTGCCAGCCTGCAAGGCCCGGTCACCCTGGAGACGGCAGCGGGCCTGTTGGCTGAGCTTAAACCCCGGATAGCTTCGGATCTGAAGGTAATTACGTTCAGCCAGATCAGCGAGGTCGATTCCGCGGCCCTGGGCTTGATCCTCTCCTGCCGCCGTGAAGCAGCCAAACATGGCCGCAACGATCTCAAATTCACCGACCTGCCTGCAAACCTGAAAGCGCTCGCTGCGCTATATGGCGTATCCGAACTGATTGGGCAATGACTCCTGCACTTCGGGTGCGGGGTCTGCGTAAGCGATTCCGCACGACCCAGGCTCTCGACGACGTCAGTCTGGACGTTGAGCCCGGCGAGTTTTTTGCCTTGCTGGGACCAAACGGCGCGGGGAAGACTACGCTGATCAGCGTAGTGGCCGGACTGGTGCGGGCAGATGAAGGCGAGGCTCAGGTGATGGGCCTGGATGTTCGCAATGACTACCGTCTGACCCGCCGGATCCTGGGGGTGGTCCCGCAGGAATTGGTGTTTGATCCGTTCTTCACCGTACGCGAAACCCTGCGTCTGCAATCCGGCTATTTTGGCATCAGAGGCAATGAGGCTTGGCTGGGCGAAGTCATGGAACGGCTCGACCTTACCCAGCAGGCCGACAAGAACATGCGCGCGCTGTCCGGCGG
>DASQBT010000046.1:0-9447 GCA_035635075.1 Thiobacillaceae bacterium
CCTTCACCCCGATACGGCGCAGATGCTTGAGCGCTTGGTCGTTGGCGCGGCGGATGTGGAGCAGCACCGGCAGGTCGAAGTCGCGCGCGAGTTTCAATTGTTCCTTGAACAAGGCCTCCTGCAGCGCATAGTCTGCCTGATTCACCCCGGGGCGAGCGATGCAGGTCTGGAACAGATCAAGCCCGATTTCACCGATGGCCACCGGACGCTCGCGTTCGAGCCAGGCGCGCAGCTCGGCCACGTCACTCGCCTGATGCAGGTGTATGTACATCGGGTGCATGCCATAGGCGGTGTGACAGCCCCGGTAACGGGAACAGGTCTGTTGCACGGCGTCGAAATTGAAGCGCCCGACCGAGGGCACCACTATTTCCACTCCGGCGTTGCGAGCGGCAGCGGCGACGGCGTCACGGTCGGTGTCGTACTCGGTGGCATCGAGGTGGCAATGGGTGTCGATTAGCATCGGGGCTTGGTCACGCAGCAAGGATCAGTGCGCTCAGAATCTTCTTCACCGGCGCAGGCACGGCGGCATGCAGCGCATCGTCCACCGGCATCCAGATCTGGCCGGGGGATTCGCTTGTTCTGACAGGCTTGCGCGTCACCATGACTTCGAGGGGCTCAATATGCAGCCTGAAATGGGTGAAGCTGTGACTCAGCCCAGGTAGGCGCTGAACTTTTTCGGGTGCCTGGCCGCTCAACCGCAGGCAGACTTGCGCGGGGTCTGCGTCCGGCTCGGTTTCCGGCAGGCTCCACAGGCCGCCCCAGATACCCGGGCCGGGGCGTTTCTCCAGCAGCAGGTCCGTGCCATGGCGGATCACCAGAAGGCGGGCGTATCTTTGCGGCAGGGCCTTGCTGGGCCGAGGGCTTGGCAGCTCTCCCACCCGGCCATTACGCAATGCGACGCAGTCGTTCTCTAGCGGGCAGGCGGGACAGCGCGGTTTGCTGCGGGTACAAACCGTCGCCCCCAGATCCATCAATGCCTGGGTGTAGGTTTCCAGGCTGCGGCTAGGCACGAGACTGCGAGACAGTTGCCAGAGCCTGTTCTCGACCGTTTTTTCGCCCGGATAACCGCTGACCCCGAAGGCGCGCGCAAGCACGCGCTTGACGTTGCCGTCCAGGATGGCGTGAGGTTGTCCAAACGTGAAGGCGCAGATTGCGGCGGCCGTGGAAGGGCCTATACCCGGAAGGCCCGCAACCTCATCAAGGCTTGAAGGAAAACGCCCGGAGTAAAGGTCGCGGATTATTTGCGCAGCTCTCCGCAGGTTGCGTCCGCGCGCATAGTAGCCGAGGCCAGCCCAGTAAGTAAGCACTTCCTCTTCGGTCGCGGCGCCAAGGCTGAAAATGTCCGGAAAGCGCTGCATGAACCGGTTGTAGTAGGGAATAACTGTCGCCACCTGGGTCTGCTGCAGCATGATTTCAGACACCCAGATTGCATAGGGATTGTGGCTGCCCTGCCAGGGCAGGTCATGACGCCCGTGATGCTTGTGCCAAGCGATCAGTTTGGCCGCGAATGAATCCTGCATGCCCGAATGCTAACAGGGCCGGCCTGGATTTCTCCAGTTCGGCCCCGAACCTGTTCATGCAGTTCTCTCAGGCAGGCGCGGCGTCAGGTGGCGCAACCTTGGCGCGGAAAAAGGTCATCAGCTTGCTAAAGGCTGATTCGGTGATGGAGCGACGAACCACCAGAACAGCCTGGCCGGTACGCAGCTTGTCAGCCAGCCGGTGCAGGGAAATGGAAAAGGTATTGACGCTATCCTGATCGGTAAACAGATAATTGCCGCGGTCGCTGCTGAATGCCAGCCTGGCCCAGCGGAAGGTGCCATCGTCATAGTGGAATTCCACCCAGTCACCTTTGTGCAGGGCGCGCGCGCGCTCGGTATAAACATCTTCGATTTCGACCTGGACCTGGACCTGGACCTGCACCGGCGCCACTTGTTGTGCCACGATGGGGGCAGCTGGAACTTCAACTTCTTCCGGCTCAGGTTCGGCGTCGGGCAGTGGTACAGCCGCTGCCGCAGCGGGACGCACTGCGTTGGCGTGGAGAACGACCAGCTCGGCAAAGAATCGGTCGATCTCTTGCGCCTCGACCTTGTATTGCGCCAGCCCTTCACGCAGGCGCTTGAGCATGCCCGGCAAAATGCGGACGAGCATCAGCCGGGTATCCATGTCAGCTTTCGGCTGTACGCTCCAGATCAGTTCACGCATGGTTTCCATTTCGCTGGTGAACTGCGGAGCGGCAGGGCCGTGTTCTGTGTAGGTTTGGCACAGGGTCTGAGCCCAGCGGTCGTGCAGAAACCGGCTGACGGCGGGCATGACCGGCTGATTCTGCAGGGCCTGCCTGATCTGGTCCCGAATGAACACGGGCGCAGTTTCTGCCCGCTCAGCGCGCTGCAGATCCTGAATCGGCGCGGTTAAACTGGCTTCCAGGGCGGCCAGGCGCTCGACCTCCAGTTCGGCCACTTCCTCGGCTGCAGTTTCGAACACCACCGGGTCCTGATCAAATTCGTGAACCACCCGGTCGATGATGCTTTCCAGCTTGTCCAGGTGGGGATGGCGTTCTTCGGCCACCGGGGCAAGGTTGGTCGCCAGCTCGGCAATGGCATCCAGGAGTTTGCGCGCCGGGTGTTTGCGGTTGGAAAAGAAATTGCGGTCGAGCAGTGCGGCCTTGAGCACGGGCAACTGCAGACGGGAAAGCAGATTCTTAAGGCTCGTGGGGATCAGGTCCTCGTCGAAGACAATGTCGAACAGCATGGCCACCGCGTCCACCAGCAGGGTTTCAAGGCGGGATGCCCCCAGCATGACAGGGCTTTGCTGGAGTTCGCGCAGGACGTTGGCATGGTTGCCCGCAGGCGAAACCAGATTGATCTGTGCCCCGCTTGGCAAGACCAGCGGCCCGCTCTGCAGTTGATTCAGGGCTTCCAGCATGCCCAGAGGCGCGCTGCCACCCCAGGCGGCGCGCCACGACTGGGTGGGCGCGTGTCCGCTGCCAAACCCACCCTGTGGCGACATGCCCTGGCCTCCCTGGCTCGTGGCACTGGCCAATTGCTCGAACAACTTGTTGAAATCGTCGACTTCGGCCATCGCTTGCTGTGCAGGACCGCGCGAGGGCATGCGCGCCGAGTGCCCTACTTTGACGTCAGGCAGAATGCCCTTGTCTATTAAGTAGTGATTGATTGCCCGGTAGAGCGTGGGCAATTCAGGATACAGAACCAGTTCAAATTGGTTCAATAGGATAAGGGCGGCTTTTTGTCCTACTTCAAGACTGCCAAGTCCGTTAAGTATGGACTCACAAATGCGGCGTGGGCCGAGGGGATTGTCGTCCTCCTTCAGTTGTGGCCGGTCCAGCAAGAGTCCTATGCGGGAGTCCAGGGTTACCAGTTCCTCAGCACTGTTAAAGCGCAGACGGGAAGTGGCTTTGTTAACGGTCAGCGTGGACTCAAAATCATCGTCGCCCATCAGGCTCAGCTCCATGGGCTTGGCGGCGCGGCCCGCTTCAGGGCTGCCGCCGATAGCTTGGTCAAAGCTGGACAGGAACTCCCGTTTGCAGGCCAGAATGATTTCGTTGGCACGCTTGTTCAACATGCTCTGCGCTTCATAGAACAGATTGCGGGCCTCCAGCAGAGGGGCTCGCTCGGCGTGAGCCAAGAGCGAGTCTTCCATGGCCTCGGTCTGCCGGGTAATGATGCGGCTCACCCCTTCAATCAGCTGGTCTCGGCAGGCATGAAGCAAGCCAAGAGATTCCGCCCGGTTGACATAGCGCCGGGTGGTACCAAAATCGTTCAGGTTTACGACATTGTCAGACATAGCAGCTCCAGACCGCGTGTTTGAGGCAGATGTTGCGGACAGGGGCAAGGAGGGGAAAGCCGAGCGTTCGGCTCACTCATCCGGCAATCCCGCTACCTGTCCACGCTGAAGAACAGACCGGAGATTTTGCGTCCCCGTCTCGCGACGGGTTTGCCCTGAACCTGCAAGGCAGGTTTCGGATGTCCGGCAGGGGGGATGACCCACTGCCACTTAAGCCCAGTAGCGGACGGGAACGACCCACGCTTGAGCCCTTTCGTCATCAAATGTTGTTATTTATTTTACTGCAACGATAGGTTCTGGCTAACGAGGCTCAAGGGTCTTCTCACGCGAATCGGGGGAAATAGCACGCTGCAACCGCGCCAGGGCAATTGGAAGAGAGGTGCGTGCGATGGGTAGTTGGGCAATAGCCCAGTCGGAATGATGCGCACAGAGCGATTTGTGTGAGTTTTTCTTGAACAGGAGACTTTGGACAAAATGCCGCGCGACGCAGTCCAGATCGAGAAACCGCATCAGCTCCGTCGGCTTTATAGTCAAACGGCAAGGGGGTAAAGGGTGCATCGAGACAGTTCTAGCTTGATGACAGTTCCCTGGGGAACCATCATGGTCCAAAAACTTGTTGCCACAATCGTTGCACTGTTGCCGGCAAATCTCCCACCGCCGGGTAGGGCAGACGAGCTTCCCGCGCGCCGTGGAGCTTGGCTGCATGCTGGAGTTTGCGCAGCTCACGGTAGGCATCTGCAGCCGCATTGGCCAAGTCGGCAGGCAGCAGCCCGGCCTCGCCGCAGCGCCTGAGCAGTGCGATATTTCCGACATTGGCCAGAAGCTGGGGGTAGGCGCGCGCGTGAGCCAGCACCAGGTACTGGACGCAGAATTCCACATCCACGATGCCGCCAGCGTCATGCTTCAGATCGAAGCGCTCGCTCGAGTTGAGATGGCCGTCGTGCATTCTTTTCCGCATATCGATGACCTCTTGCTTCAGTTTGGCCTTGTCCCTCGGCAGCGTGAGGATGTCATGGCGCAGGGATTCGAAGGCCTGTCCTATTGCAGCGTCTCCGGCCACGTAGCGCGCGCGGGTAAGTGCCTGGTGCTCCCATACCCAGGCATGGTGGTGCTGGTACTCCTTGAATGCAGCCAGGCTGGAAACCAGCAGTCCCGATGAACCGTTAGGCCTCAGGCGCAGGTCCGTATCGTAGAGCACGCCCGCCCCTGTGGCGGTGCTAAGCCAGGAGATGATGCGCTGGGCAAACCGGGCGTACAGGACACCCGCTTCCGCCACTTGGTCGTCGTACAGAAACACCAGGTCCAGATCCGAGGCGTAACCCAGTTCCTTGCCGCCCAGCTTGCCGTAGCCGATGATGGCGAAGCGCGGGTGATCAAGGTGTTTCTGCTTGAAGCCGGCCCAAACCCGCTTGAGCGCTTCGGCCAACAACCCGTCGGCGAGATCGCTCAAGTGATCAGAGAGTCTTTCCAGCGCCAGCAGCCCGGCCACATCCTGGGCCAGCAGGCGCAGGGTTTGGACCTGCTTGAAACGACGCAGGCTGTCCATCTGCTGTTCCGCGTCCTGTTCCAGAACATCCAGATCCTCGCCCAGGCGGCGAAAAAGACCTCGCCAGTCGGGCGCGGACAGAAGCTGGCGTGGGTCGATTAACTCGTCGAGCAGTATGGGCTGACGGGTGAGGAGATCTGCCGCCCAGGGACTCGCGGAGACCAGCCCGCACAACTGCCGGAGCACGGCGGGATATTCGGTCAGGAGGGCCAGGTAGGTGGTGCGCCGGGCGATGGTCTCGATCAGGCGCAGCAGCCTGCCCAGGGTGTCGTCGGGATTGTCGTAATCAGCCGCCATCTGGATAAGGGGCGGGATCAAGGCGTTGAGCTTGGTTCGCGCTGATTCCGAGAGGCGCTCGTAGAGCCCGGTGCGCAGCAGCCCGAGTTGCCGCGCACAGTGCTGCGGATCGGCATAGCCCAGCTGCGCCAACTGGCTGGGCGCCGTATCCGGCGCAAGCCAAAGTGCGGCCAGGTCGTGCGTCTGCTGATCGGTCTGGGGGGCGGAAAAGATCTGTTCGAAATGGCCAGTGACCTTGTTCCGGTGTTTGTCCAACTCCTTCAGCAAGGCTCCCCAATCGGCATGGTTCATCATTTGCGCAATGCGCTCGCGACTGTCCGAGTCGGCGGGCAGAAGCTGGGTCTGGGCGTCATCCAGGTACTGTATGCGGTGTTCCAGGCGGCGCAAAAAAACATAGGCGGCGCAAAGCTCGGCGCTGGCGGACTGCGGCAGGAAGCCATAATTCGCCTCCAGGCTGAGCACCTTCAGGGTGGGCCTGACTTGCAGCGACGGAAGTCGTCCACCACGAATCAGCTGAAATACCTGGGCGGCAAATTCGATCTCGCGTATGCCTCCCGGGCCAAGCTTGATGTTGTGCTGCATCTCGCGGCGGGCCACGTCGCGCCGGATTTGCACGTGCAGATCGCGCATGGCGGCGAAGGCGCTGAAATCCAGGTATTTGCGAAACACGAAGGGTCGGACAAGGCCAAGCAGCTCGGCATGCCGGTTGCCGCTGACCGGGCGGGCCTTTATCCAGGCATAGCGTTCCCACGCGCGGCCTTGGGCCATCAAGTATTCCTCCAGCATGGAGTAGCTCATGGCCAACGGACCGGCATCGCCCCAAGGGCGCAGCCGCATGTCCACCCGGAACACATAGCCGTCGGCCGTGTTTTGCCCCAGAGCGCTGATCAGTTGCCTGCCGACGCGCATGAAAAATTCATGGTGCGACAGAGGCTGCCTGCCCGTGGTTTCACCCTCTTCCGGGTATAGAAAGATCAGGTCGATGTCCGACGAGACATTCAGTTCGCGTCCACCCAACTTGCCCATGGCCACCACCGTGAGTTCCATCGGGCTGCCATCGGTATGCCGCGGACTGCCATGACGCTCGGCCAGATCGGCTTGATGAAACCTGAGGGCGGCCTGGATCGCAGTTTCCGCCAGATCGGAGAACACGCCGGTCACCTCGTCCAGATCTGCCAGCCCTGCCAGGTCGCGGGCGGCGGTCACGGTCCACACCTGATGCTTCAGGAGCCGCAAGCGTGCATTAAGCTCAGATTCGTCGGTTGGGAGCTGGGCCAGCGCCGCGTCCATTTCCTGGCGGGTATAGGGAAGATTCAGGCGCGCCGCCAGCGATGACAGTTCAGGCTGCGCCGCCAGCAGCCGGGAGCCGTGGCGTGAAAGCCTCGCAAGCCTGTCGATCGGGTGTTCCTTAGAATTCATGGGGTGGTTAGAATTAGCGTCCAGCAGGATGAATGTTGAGGCGGTACGCTTGGGCTTGAACCGGAACAGTCAGCAGACAGGTTGCCTTTTCATCCGAGCTCCTAGTCGTGTGAATAACAGGCCAATATTGAATGTTACCGATTCGGCATTCAGAATGCCTGAACTGACTGCCTCGGTAAATCCGTTCGCACCCCATTTCCAGTTCGTCAAATGCCGAATCAATAGTCCCGGGAGACCATAGCATGACCGCCATCACCTCCGTAATGCATGAAAACCGCAGCTTTCCACCCAGCGAGGGGTTCAAGGCCGCAGCCACGGTATCGGGCATGGAGGCCTATCAGGCGTTGTGCGACAAGGCGGCAAAGGACTATGCAGGCTACTGGGCCGACTTGGCGAATGCGAACATCGTCTGGCGCAAGCCGTTTAGCCAAGTGCTGGATGAAACCAATGCGCCGTTCTATCAGTGGTTTGCGGACGGCGAGCTGAATATCTCCTACAACTGCCTGGACAAGAACATCCAAGCAGGGCTGGGCGACAAGACCGCAATCATTTTCGAGGCGGACGATGGCGCGGTCACCACCTCCACCTACAACGACCTGCTGTGGCGCGTATCGCGATTCGCCAACGGCCTCAAAAAGCTCGGGATTGGCAAAGGCGACCGGGTCATCATCTACATGCCCATGAGCATCGAGGCAGTAGTGGCCATGCAGGCCTGCGCAAGGATAGGCGCAATCCATTCTGTGGTATTTGGAGGCTTCTCCGCCAAGAGCCTGCACGAGCGCATCGTCGATGCTGGGGCCAAGCTGGTGGTGACGGCCGATGAATCCATGCGCGGCGGCAAGGCCGTGCCGCTCAAGGCGGCGGTGGATGAGGCCATTGCGATGGGGGGCTGCGAGTGCGTCGCGAAAGTGGTGGTGTACAAGCGCAGCGGCGGGATGGTCACCTGGAATGAAGGGCGCGATATCTGGTGGCAGGATGCGATAGCCGGACAGGCCGACAACTGCGAGCCCACTTGGGTAAATGCCGAACATCCGCTGTTCATACTCTATACCTCGGGTTCAACCGGCAAGCCCAAAGGCGTGCAGCATTCCTCCGCCGGCTATCTGTTGGGCGCCATCCTGTCGATGCAACGGGTGTTCGATGCCAAGCCGCAGACCGATGTGTACTGGTGCACCGCCGACGTGGGCTGGATCACCGGCCACACCTATGTGGCCTATGGGCCGCTCGCCATGGGTATGACTGAGGTCATGTTTGAGGGCGTTCCGACCTATCCCCACGCTGGCCGCTTCTGGGAAATAATCCAGAAGCACAAGGTCACCACTTTCTACACCGCGCCGACCGCAATTCGCTCGCTGATCAAGCTGGGCTCGGAATGGCCCGGGAAATTCGATTTGAGCTCGTTGCGGCTGCTTGGCACGGTGGGCGAACCCATCAACCCGGAAGCCTGGATGTGGTATCACGAGGTCATCGGCCAGTCGCGCTGCCCGATCGTCGATACTTGGTGGCAGACCGAAACCGGCTCCATCATGATCTCGCCTTTGCCCGGCGCGGTGGCCACAAAACCAGGATCCTGCACCCTGCCGCTGCCAGGCATCATGGCAGCAATTGTCGATGAACACGGCCACGACGTCGAAAAAGGCCAGGGCGGTTATCTGGTTATCAAGCGCCCTTTCCCTTCGCAGTTGCGCACCCTGTGGGGCGATAGGGAGCGCTACAAGAAAGCTTATTTTCCCGACGAGTTGGGAGGAAAGATGTATCTGGCGGGCGATTCTGCCCACCAGGACGAAGATGGTTTCTTCTGGATCATGGGTCGCATCGATGATGTTCTGAACGTATCCGGCCATCGTCTGGGAACGATGGAAATCGAGTCCGCCCTGGTGGCCAATCCGCGCGTTGCCGAGGCTGCGGTTGTTGGCAAGCCGCATGAAATCAAGGGCGAGGCGGTGGTGGCGTTTGTTGTGTGCAAGGGCAGCCGGCCGATTGGCGAGGAAGCGAAAAAACTGGTGGCGGAATTGCGCGACTGGGTGGGCAAGGAGATTGGCGCCATTGCCAAGCCCGACGATATCCGCTTTGGCGACAACTTGCCCAAAACCCGTTCGGGCAAGATCATGCGGCGTCTGCTGAGGACCATCGCCAAAGGCGAGACGATCACTCAGGACGTGTCCACCCTGGAGAATCCCGCGATCCTGGAGCAACTGAAGCAGCAGGTCTGAATAGGACGTGTTATTCCGTATCGCGATAGGAACGACAAGTAGGGTGCGCACGGCGCACCCTACTTCCATGGCACATGTTGCGAATGCGAAAAGGGAATTAGCACGCCGTCAGGGCAGGTAGGCCTCGACCTGAATGTTCAGCTTGACTTCGTTACCCACGAACGGCAGGCC
>DASQBT010000047.1:0-22518 GCA_035635075.1 Thiobacillaceae bacterium
CCCGTGCCCCTTCGGTGGCCGTTCAGCCCCGAAGTCCGGGCGCAGCGCTCTCCAGAGATTTGTTCCTGTCGGTTCCTGTTGCCTGAGCGATTTTGGGTGATTACGCCTTCGGCGGCACGCAGACGTGCGCTCTCCCGACCGGCGAATTATCCTTCAAGCGGGTTGGGGAGTCAAAAGCTGCCCGATATGACATGCTGCTTAACCGCAAAGTCCTTATCTCTGGCCGCCTGCCACGAGTTATGCGGCCTATTACAGCATGCTGTCGGGTTGTTCGGGGCCACCCTTACACGCAGCGACCCCCTGAACCCACCGTCATCCGCTCGGTCGGCGCCCGGCGAGCAGAGTCCAGGCACAGGCGCATGCGCCTGCCGCAAACGCTGCCGCGGACCAGGCCGCGAGGGAATAGCCCAGTATGACCAGTTCCTTGTCCCCGCATATTCCAGTGGCCAGGAACAGCGAGGGCAGCCGTTGACCCAGCCAGTCTACGAGGCGCTCGATCAAGTTGGGGTTCGCGCCACCACAGGTGAACATCGCCGCGGGCTGGGCCTGAAGCCAAATCTGATAGCCCGCCACTGCCGCGCCTGAAACGGCGACGAGTAGCGTCAGAACGCCAGCCACCCGGCCGGCCGGGCCTCTAAAGCCCAGAAAGGCAGCAAGTGACAACACGCTCATGATCATGAACAGCAGGCGCTGGAAAATGCACAGCGGGCAGGGATGGAGATTAAGCCAAGCGCCGAGAATCAAGGCCGCCACCACCAGCCCGGCGCTGTATAACGCGATGCCAAGCCAGAGATGGCGCGGTTTCAGCAATGCCATCGCCATGTTCCTAAGAAGGATGCCCGGCTGGCTTGATCTGCGGCCGCCACGCCACTATTGCCGGGGTACGCAGGGGAATTCGCACGCAACATGAGGGTGTGTGTCATGGGATGAATGTATCAAGTTTCACGGCAACCACGGCTGTTTTAATTGCTGCGCACGCAGGAATTTACTCTAATATTGCGTTGGTTGGTTACGCCCGTGCTCGGACGAGCCTGGCAGCAACCATTGCGAGGCCCCGGCCGGATCACGCGACCATCAGTACCTGAATGGAGTCCATCATGAAATATCCTTTCGTGCTCACTTTTGTAGCAGCGGCCGTCATTGCCGCTGCATA
The DNA here is from genome assembly GCA_035635075.1 of Thiobacillaceae bacterium. Taxonomy (GTDB): domain Bacteria; phylum Pseudomonadota; class Gammaproteobacteria; order Burkholderiales; family Thiobacillaceae; genus DASQBT01. The sequence continues at coordinate 1,154 of DASQBT010000047.1, forward strand.
CACTATGGCGAACGGCGCGCCCAGCGCAGCGGACGACAAGGCCCTGGGCGAAACACGCGCGGTAGCTGGCAAGCTGGTTACCCAGCTTGGCGGCAGGCTGAAAGCGGAAATGAAGGCGAATGGGCCTGCAGCGGCGGTGTCGGTGTGCAAAATTGCGGCGCCGGAAATTGCCGCGAAACTGTCGCAAGAAACCGGATGGAAGGTGGGGCGGGTGGGCACCCGGGTGCGCAATCCGCTGAATCGGCCCAACGCCTGGCAACTGGCAGCGCTGGACGAATTCGCTAAGCGTATGGCCGGGGGAGAAAAGCTTGAGGGCATGGAATCCTGGAGAGTGGTGCAGGAAGGCGGCAAGCCCATCCTCCACTACGCCAAGGCGATCGGCGTGCAGCCAATCTGTCTGACCTGTCATGGTGGACCTGATGACATTCCCGACGAGGTAAAGGCTCGCCTCAAGGCGGACTATCCAAACGATCAGGCGGTTGGCTACCGCGTCGGCGAATTGCGGGGCGCCGTCGTCGTATCCCGCCCGCTGTAAGTGCAACACTCTGCCTCGCCGGGTTCGCTCCTGAACCCTGTTTTCTTAAACATCGGGTGCGGTACAGTCTTGTGTCAGGCCGCATACCAAAGCACCGCGAAGTAGTGGCATGTGGTTCCCGCCATGACAAACAAGTGCCAGATGAAGTGCGCGTAGCGCAGACGCAAATCGGCGGCGAAGAAGGCAAGACCAGCCGTGTAAGCCAGGCCGCCCGACACCAGCCAAAGCAGGCCGGACGCCGGTACGCGGTCGGACAAGGGGTGGGCTGCGATTACGATCAGCCATCCCATGAGCACATAGAGGCCGGTGGAGACGACGGGATGGGACATCCTTTCCAAGGCCTTGAGTGCTACCCCGGTTGCGGCAAGACCCCAGACCACTCCAAGCAGCGTCGAACCTATCGCGCCGCGCAGCACGCCCAGCGTGAACGGCGTGTAGGTGCCGGCAATGAGCAGGAAGATTGCGGAGTGTTCGACGATCCGAAACATGCGCTTTGTCTTGCCTGCGGGCAAGGCGTGATAGAGCGTGGAGGCGAGGTAAAGCAACGCCATCGTGACGGCGAAGATGCTTACGCCGATGATGAATCCGGTGTCGCCGGTGCGTGCCGATTGGATGACAAGAAACGGGCCTGCGGCGAGGACCGCGAGCAAGCCTATGCCGTGGCTGACGCTGTTCGCGATTTCCTCCCCTCGCGACCGCTCGCGCCTAGGCAGGGCCAGTGGTATGCGCACGCAATTCGATCCTCTGCCTGAGCCTGGCTGGCAAGCCTGGGTAATCAATGGTCTTCATACCGACTTCCATCAGCGAATTCTAGCCGGGCCGGTTCAGGAAAGGGTCTGGTCCAAGAAAGACCTGCGCGTTTGCAAACAACAGCCTATGATCGGAGCAGGCTGTGTTCGATCGTATCCCAGATCGTTCCGGCTGCGGTGATGCACTTGTTACAGAACTTGAAGCAGTGGCGGGAGTTCATTTCAGGACATCGGCACTGTTAGGAGAAAGATCATGGCAAAAGGCCAATTGCGCGGAAATAAGGAAGCGAAGAAACCCAAGAAGGCGAAACAGCCGGTCGTTCCACCTGGAAGCTTCATCACTCCGTCGAAAACAACCAAACTTCCAGCGTCCAAACACTAGAGCGGGTGACAAAAAGCCGGCACGTGGCGGCTTTTTTGCGCGCAAGACACCTCTGGTGAGCCTTGCGAGGCATGGGCTGACCCTCAATCAGCGCCGCATGCCTGTTCACAGAAGCGCTGCGGGGTAATGTGGGCTGATCCGGCGTAGTGTCATCCTGGCACGCAAAGCAGCGGGCTGTGCTGGGGCTCTCTGGTCGGCAGTAGATCCCTGCTTCAAGGCCATCCGCCGGATGCACCAAAAGGCCGGGATCGCCCCGGCCTTCTTGTTAAGTGCAGGCTTTGCAGTTCTAAGCTGCTGCACCGGTCTCGAGTTCGGTTTCCAACTCTTGTTTTTCTTTCGTCCGGTTGACCGGCTGGCGCTGACCCGGCGGCTTGGCAGTCGTAATCCGATTCATAACCGCCTTAGCCTTTTCCGCCTTTTGATCCTGCGCCAGCTTCTTGCTTTTGAAATACAGTTCGTAACACATGGCAGTGCTCCTTGTTCTCCATCTCCGATGGTCATTGGAAGTCCCCTGACCCTATTCCCGCTGAATCCGCGGTCCGACCTCGGTAAGCGCCAAGCCGTGTTACACCGGTGGTTCCTTTATAGGCCATTGCGGCCTGGAGATGCACATGTGATATGGACGCTCCGACGTGTGGACTACGACCTGAAATTTGGGCTAGCCGGCTCCGCGTTGATTTGAAATTGCCAGAAATCAAATCTATAAAAGAAGTGCGGCTCTGGAGTCGCAAGGTTGGGAAAGTCAATCATTAATGGGAGAGGCCTATCGACACTTCAAAGATTGATTGTGTCTAATTGCTATCCAAGTCAGAATTCGATTACTGGCTTTGTCGGCACCCAGTAGCCGATGTGACGCCGCTTCAACGCGGCGTTATTATTTTCATGGAGTTCTTGCCAATTCGCACTAATGCGGCACATTCCCGGCGCGACGATTTCGTCGTAAGCTGACGGCCGGAACTAAGCCAAATGGAATGTGCGAGCCATGGCAAAAGCAAACGACCGGTTAGACAAGGTAATTCTTGAAGCTCGACGCAACGCCGAAAAGCGGGCGGCTGGATATCGGGCGCAGGCACTAAAGCTTTTTCCATGGGTGTGCGGACGATGTGCCCGAACGTTTACACGCAGCAATCTTCAACTGCTGGAAGTCCATCATAAGAACGGGAACCACGATGATAATCCGGCCGACGGCAGCAATTGGGAACTCCTCTGCACCTATTGCCACGAGCATGAGCACTCCAAACAGAAAGACATGGCAGGTCGTCCTACAGAAGCGGGACAAGTATCACCGGCCTCCACATTCAATCCCTTTGCGGATCTAAAGGCGATGATAGAGTCCAAGAAGCGGGCCTAAGCTAGACTTTCCTGGTTTCCGGGATGGCAAACCAAGGCTTCCGACTACCCATTCCAACCGGTGATGGCGCGTTGAGCATCACTTCAGCAAGCAAACGCTCAACATTTCGAGCACTGGTGCAATCTTAGAAGTAATCCCCGGGATACTAAGCCGTATTGGATAACGGTGATCCAGAGGTGTCTGATATCTTCGGTTTTTCCGATTGGCGAATGGCGGCGCGCATGCTTTGGAAGCTGCGCTCTTCGAACTGGGCACGGTTTTCTCGGCAGCAAGCGGTGTGCTTTCTGAATTAGCGCTGATGCCTCCGCTTATCGCGCGGCCTGGCGCAGAACATCCTGAAGGCGAGACCGGGACCCATGCAGTACACGGCCGCCAATTTCACCACTTGGGTGTTGATTGTGAATTGCGCCTATCTTGATCAGTCAACATCTGGATTGATTCACAACCCGCCCAGAAAATAACCGCAATATCTATTGATAAGTACAACTCTCGCAATCGCTCATTCCTCAAGCAGCAAAGCATCAAAATCTCATCACCACCCGCCTGATTGAAGGGTCGTCCTCGCTGGCGCTGACATGGAAGCCGAGGCTTATCACCAGGCTCATCATGGCATGGTTGCTGGCCAGCACTTCTCCTTCCATACTACTCAAGCCCTTGTCGCGCGCCACGTCCATCAGCGATAGCATCAGCTTGTGGCCGATGCCCTTGTGCTGCCATTGGTCTGCAATGGCCAGGGCAAATTCGCACGACTCTCCATCGGCATTGATGATGTAGCGGCACACCCCCACTTCGGTCTCCTGCTGACCGCGCTCCAGTACCGCGATGAGCGCCATCTCCCGGTCATAGTCGATCTGGGTAAAGCGCACCAGCATCGCTTGGCTGAGTTCCTGCATCGAGTTCACGAAACGGAAGTAGCGAGATTCCTCCGACAGGCCGCGCACAAAAGCCTGTTCGATTTCCGCATCCTCGGGTCGAATTGGCCGTATAGTCAGTTCGGTGCCGTCCGACAGCTGCCAGCGCGTCACGAGGTGACTGGGGTAGGGATAAATTGCCATATGCGCGTAGCGATCCTTTGCCGGAGCAGGATAACCCACGACAATCCGCGCATCGACCGCCACGGCGCCGCCCTCATCCACGATCAGTGGATTGATGTCCAGCTCTCGTATTGCGGGCAGCTCGCAAGCCATTTCGGAAACCCGCAGAAGGATGTTTTCCAGCATGCTCGCATCTACGGCTGGCATGTGCCGGAAGGCCCCGAGCAGTTTGGCGACCCGGGTGCCTTGTATCATGTTGCCCGCGAGAAATCGGTTCAGCGGCGGCAGGGCCACGGCCCGGTCACCCATGACCTCGACCATAACTCCGCCGGCGCCAAACGTGATCACCGGTCCGAACACCGGGTCGCTGATCACCCCCACCATCAACTCCCTGCCATTGCGCTTGACGATCATGGGCTCGATGACCACGCCATCAGTCCTGGCGTTGGGCCGGTTTCTTTGCACCGATTCGATGATCTGGTGGTACGCCGCGCGAACGGCCTGGGCGTTGGCTAGATTAAGCCGGATCCCGCCCGCGTCAGACTTGTGCGTGATGTCGTGCGAGTTGATTTTCATCACCACCGGCATGCCTAGCTCCTCGGCCAGCAGCAAGGCCTCGTTGGGGGAACGCGCCACCATGCTATTGGCGATCGGAATCTGGAATGCGGCCAGCACGGCCTTTGACTCCATTTCACTCAGCACCGTTCGACGCTCCGACAACGCGCCGTCGATCAGCAGTCGGGCGCCTTCCACATCGGGTGGATTCTGATGTGAAAGTGGACCGGGAGTCTGCATCAGCAGTTTCTGGTTCTGGTAATAGGCGGAGATCAGCGAAAAAACCTCGACTGCCGGCTCCGGCGTGCGCAGCACAGGAATCCTGGTCTGGGCCAGTGCCCGCCTGCCTGCGGCCACCAGGACCTCACCCATCCAGCAGGCAAGCAAGGGCTTGTCGAACTCGCCCGCGACGGCAATGATGGCGTTGGCGACTTCCAGCGGCTGCGCCATGGCCTGGGGTGTCAGGATCACCAGCACACCGTCCACACCCGGGTCGTTCATGCAGCAGCGGACCGAGCGCTGGAAGCGCTCGGCCGTTGCATCGCCGACGATGTCCACGGGATTCGCGTGGGACCAGGTGGGCGGCAAGATCTCATTCAATTGCCTGGTGGTGTCATCCGAAAGCGCAGCGAGCGCAACTCCCATGTCGGCGGCACGGTCGCTTGCCATCACCCCTGGCCCGCCGCCATTGGTCACAATTGCCAAGCGATTGCCGGTGGGGCGGAAGCGGGTGGATAACGCCTTCGCTGCGGCAAACAGCTGCACGATGTTCTTGACCCGAACCACCCCGGCACGGCGCAGTGCCGCGTCGAACACGTCATCCGAGCCGACCAGTGCGCCGGTATGGGAGAGAGCCGCCCTGGATCCCGTTTCATGCCTTCCAGCCTTGACTACGATGACCGGCTTGATGCGGGCTGCCGCGCGCAACGCGCTCATGAAACTGCGCGCATTGCGTATGCCTTCCACATATAACAGGATGCTCTCGGTCTGGGGATCAGACACCAGGTAGTCCAGGGTTTCGCCGAAGCCCACGTCTGCAGCGGCACCCATCGAGATAATGCTTGAAAAACCGACATCGTTGGGATGCGCCCAGTCAAGAATCGCCGTGCACAATGCGCCGGACTGGGAAATCAGTGCAAGGTTGCCTGGCTTTGCAGCGCTTTTGCTGAACGTGACGTTCAGGCCGATGGCCGGCCGCATCATGCCGAGGCAGTTGGGACCGATCAGGCGAACCCCGTAGCGTCTGGCATTGTCGACAACCGCACGTTCCAATGCCTGGCCGCGGGCGCCTGATTCGCCGAATCCTGCCGAAAGAATGACCGCTGCGTGCACGCCGTGCCTGCCGCAGGCTTCGATGATTCCGGGCACGGTGGCGGCCGGGGTGGCAACGACGGCCAGATCGATCGCGTCACGGATATCCTCGATGCTGGCATAAGATCGCTGGCCCTGAATTTCCGCATGGCGGGGATTGACTGCGTACAGCCTGCCCTGAAAGTCGTTCTCCAGCATGTTCTTGAATATCACCCAGCCTACGGAGTCCGGCTTGTTGCTGGCTCCGATGACGGCTACGGAGCTGGGTGCGAACAGGGTGCTTAGATAATGTCGGTTCATGGGAATGAGCGGCTATGCCTTAAACTGGTCGCTTGAAAACAATTGCTTTTGGCGTGTCACGCATATTCAGATAATTACTGAAATATCGTTGAAAAATACTACAGTGCAGAGAACGGCGCCCACGACACGGGCACACGTCCTGGCGGGAATTCATTCATGCAGACCGCGTTCATCAGCCACCCCGCATGTCTCAAACACGACATGGGCCACGACCACCCCGAGTCGCCTGCCCGGCTCAAGGCAATCGAGGACCAACTGATCGCATCCGGCATTTACCCGTTTCTGCAACATCATGACGCGCCCCAGGCGACCCGCGAGCAACTCGCGCGCGTGCACAGTGAAGCGCACATCCTTGCCATGGGAGCCGCCTCTCCTGCCCAAGGGCTCGTTGCCATCGACCCCGACACGTGGATGAATCCCTACACCCTGGAAGCGGCGCTGCACGCGGCGGGTGCCGTTGTACTGGCCACCGACCTGGTTATGGGGGGGAAGGTTGAAAATGCGTTCTGCAACGTCCGTCCGCCCGGCCACCATGCAACCCGCTCGGAGGCGATGGGCTTCTGCATATTCAACAATGTTGCGGTCGGCGTTGCGCATGCCCTGTCACATCACGGTTTGGAACGCGTTGCGATTGCCGATTTTGACGTACACCATGGCAACGGGACAGAGGACATCTTCAAGCATGATATGCGCGTGCTGCTGTGCTCCACGTTCCAGCACCCTTTGTATCCCTTCAACGGCGCCGACAGCAGCAGCGACCACGTCATCAACGTGCCGCTGCCTGCATATACCGACAGCGCAGGATTCCGTTCCGTGGTCACCGATCAATGGCTTCCGGCCTTGCGCGCCTTTAGGCCAGAGATGATCTTCGTTTCGGCAGGATTTGATGCGCACCGGGAAGATGATATGGGGAACCTCATGCTTGCGGAAGCGGATTTTGCATGGATAACGCGCGAACTCAAGGCAGTCGCGGCAAGCCATGCGCACAAGCGAATCGTCTCCACCCTTGAGGGCGGATACGCACTCCACGCGTTGGGCAGAAACGCGACCGCGCATATCAAGGTGCTGTGTGATCTGTAGCTAATAATAAGAGTCAATTTGGCGTAATTTTCGTTTCCAGGAAACCCCGGAAGTCGACGCGCAGGGCGCGGCCAGGATCGGATGAATCTAATAGAACACTTCCACCCGGAAGCCGGAGGCATTCACATCCCGGGTTTCCAGATGCAAGTTCAAGGGCGTTTCGCTCATGGCCGGAATGCCCGCTGCAAGCATATCCGGGCTATTGAGGTATTCGCTGGGAGCGAACACCCGGCGCGCTAGAGGCTTGTCCCTGGTATCGGTCAGGGTTAGCTGCAGCATCGGCCAAGCCTGGGCGTAGCTAGCCTGGTTGGCAAGCGTGAGCGCGAGTGTCAGGCGCTTGCCGTTGCCGGGCTCGGCCTGCAGGTCTGAGCCGAGAATCTTGATCTTCTCGACATTTTGCGGCAGGCCCACTTGGCAGTTCAGGACATTGCACACGGATGCCAAGAGAGGCCGCAGGCCCGGATAATTGGCCGCCAGCGGGTCGCGTAGAAAGTAGACCAGTTGGCCCGCTAGCAGCACTATCAGCAGGGGCACGATGATCCATAGCCATCCCGTGCGGTGACGGGCTGGCGCGGGCACCGCTGCGGGTGCGGATTCGCCGGGGATGGACCGTGAGACGATTGGCGCTGCCGGCGCGCGCGCAATCTCGTCCGCGCCCTCTTCGTCCTCCTCCTCGTCCAGCTCTAGCGGCTCGTCACCATAGGTCGTGTGATTGGCCGGGGCAGCCGGGATCACCGGCAGCGGGCCATATTCGTCCGGGATCTTTGCGTCCGGATCCAGAATGATGATCGAAGGCAGATCGGAAGGATGTGCGCCCTGCGCTTCCGTAGTAACTTCGCCAATGCGCCGTTCCAGACCTGGCAGATGCGGCTCGGCGGATGAGGCTTGCAACTCCGGTTCAAGGGGAAGAGGGGCGGCTTCGGAGATTTCCGCGGCGGGCTCGGCGGAGGGAGGCAGGGGCGCCGCTTCTTGCTCCGGCTTGGCTACGCGCGCGACCGGCTCTGCAATGTGGGGTTCAGCGGGGGGTTCCGGCTGCGGCGGTGTCAGGTAGAGTGTTCGCTCTTCTTCCGGCAAATCGGCCAGAACATCGAAGGGCGCCGCGCACACGCCGCATTGGGCCCATCCGTCGGCCGCGGCCAGTTGCTGTTCGCTGATGCGGAAGATCGTGTGACAACGGGGACAAGTAGCATGCAGGCTCATCGTCTACGCCCCGCCAGCAGGCTCCAGCCCTCGTCCAGGGCAGGCGGCTCGAAATCGAACCAAGCCGAGTAAACCGCTTCCACCTCATGCGCCTGATTGCTCAGGATGCCGGACAGCACGATTTGGCCGCCGGGCCGGACCAGGTCAGCCAAGAGAGGAGCCATGGTCTTGAGCGGGTTGGTCAGGATATTGGCCATCAGAATGTCTGCCTGCTGTTTGGGGGCATGCTCGGGAAGATAGAAGTCGGCGTGCACTTCATTTTGTACCGCATTGTAACGGGCGGATTCAACTGCCTGTGGATCAATGTCCACCCCCCAACCTTTTTCTGCGCCCAGTTTGCTTGCCGCAATCGCCAAGATGCCCGATCCGCAGCCGTAGTCGAGCACGAATTCGCCGCCCTCAATATGTTCGTCCAGCCAACGCAGGCACAGGCGGGTGGTGGGGTGGGAGCCGGTACCGAAGGCCAAGCCGGGGTCGAGCCGGATATTGAGCGCCGCAGGGTCAGGCGCCTGATGCCATGTGGGAACGATCCACAGGCGCAGTGAAATCGGTATGGGCTCGAACTGGGACTGGGTCAGACGGACCCAGTCCTGCTCGGCCACCGTTGCGCAACTGTAGGCGGGGATTTGCGTTAGCCCCACGCGGCTTGAGGCGGCGGCGAGCAGGATGGCCGGGTCGTGGCTCTGTTCGAGCAGAGCGACGGCGATGCAGTTTTTCCACAGGCCGGCATCCGGGTGGTCCGGTTCGCCGAACAAAGGGGATTCATCCACGGTGCCGGCGGCCGCGTCTTCCAGCGACACGGACAGCGCCCCCAGTTCCATCAAGGCGTCCGACAGTGCCTCGGCGTATTTGGCACTGACCGTGACGCTTAGGGATTGCCAGGGCATGAACACTTACTCGGGGTTGCCTGTCTTCGCTTCCTTGTCCAGGGCGAGCTTTTTCTCCAGGTAATGGATGCTGGTTCCGCCCTGCATGAAGGCCGCATCATTCATCAGCTCCTGGTGCAGGGGAATATTGGTCTGGATGCCATCCACAATCATTTCCAGCAGCGCGCCACGCATGCGCGCCAGGGCCTGGTCGCGTGTGATGCCGTAGGCCAGCACCTTGGCGATCATGGAATCGTAATGCGGCGGCACATAGTAGCCGGCATACACATGAGAGTCGACCCGGATGCCGGGGCCGCCCGGCGGATGCCAAGCGCTGAGCCGGCCAGGCGAGGGAACGAAAGTGAACGGATGCTCGGCATTGATCCGGCACTCGATGGCGTGGCCTCTGAGGTGGATGTCCTTCTGCTGGTAGCGGAGTTTTTCTCCGGCCGCGATATGGAGTTGCTCCTGCACGATATCCACGCCGGTGATCAGTTCCGTCACCGGGTGCTCGACCTGCACGCGGGTGTTCATCTCGATGAAATAGAACTCGTCGTTCTCGTACAGGAATTCAAACGTGCCCGCGCCACGATAGCTGATCTTGCGGCACGCCTCAGCGCAGCGTTCGCCGATCTTGGTGCGCAGCTTGGGGTCAAGGCCGGGGGCCGGAGCTTCCTCGATGATTTTCTGGTGACGACGCTGCATGGAGCAGTCGCGCTCGCCCAGATGGATGGCGTTGCCATGCTCGTCGGCCAGCACCTGGAATTCGATGTGGCGGGGATTTTGCAGATATTTCTCCAGGTACACGGTGGGATTGTCAAATGCAGCCTGCGCCTCCGCCTGGGTCATCTGCACCGCGTTGAGCAGGGCGCTCTCTACATGCACCACCCGCATGCCGCGCCCCCCGCCGCCGCCGGCTGCCTTGATCAGGACCGGATAGCCGACTTCGCGGGCAATGCGCAGAACCTCCTCGGGGTCATCCGGCAATGCGCCTTCGGAGCCTGGCACACAAGGCACCTTGGCCGCCTTCATGGCGTCCTTGGCCGCCACCTTGTCGCCCATGAGGCGGATGGAATCGGCGCGCGGGCCGATGAAGACAAAGCCGGAGGATTCCACCCGCTCGGCAAAATCGGCATTCTCTGAAAGGAAACCGTAGCCGGGATGGATGGCTTCCGCGTCGGTTACCTCGGCCGCCGCGATGATCGCGGGAATGTTCAGGTATGACTGGCTGGAAGGCGCCGGACCGATGCAGACCGACTCGTCCGAAAGCTTGACATACTTGGCATCCCGGTCGGCCTCGGAATGAACCGCAACCGTCTTGATACCCAGTTCGCGGCAGGCCCGCTGGATGCGGAGGGCGATTTCGCCGCGGTTGGCGATCAGGACTTTCTCAAACATCGGTGCTCTCCGCGGCGAAATCGCCCTTGCGGTCTTCGCTCGCTGGTCGGTTTGGCTGCGCCGCTGCGCCGCCTTTGGGCGGCTGGTCGCCGTGGTTGGCGATGAGGACTCTTTCAAGCATTCTTTTTGGGGCCAGGGGTTAGGACTCAGGGTCAGGGGGGACGAAGGGGTGCGCCTTGCTGCTTTTAGGCGTCAAAGCCGCACATGACCAGATCCGGAATCCCGATCCCTGAGCCTTTCTCAACCAATAACAAACAGCGGCTCGCCATACTCAACCGGTTGGCCATTTTCGATCAGAATGGCCTTGATCACACCGCCTTGGTCGGCTTCTATCTCATTGAGCAATTTCATAGCTTCGATGATGCAAAGGGTATCGCCCGCGCCAACCGACTGGCCAATTTCGACGAAGGCTTTGGCACCCGGCGAGGCGGAGCGGTAGAAGGTGCCCACCATGGGTGAGCGCACCACATGCCCCTCCGGTTCGGCGGGGGGGGCTTCAACCGCGGGGGTGGCCGACGCAACGGGCACGGGTGTAATCGGGGCCTGGAACATGTGTGCGGCGGGGGCCATCATCATGGCGCCGGCGAGCGCGCCTTTGGAGATGCGGACTTTTTCCTCGCCTTCGGTGATTTCCAGCTCGGTGATACCGGACTCTTGCACCAGATCAATGAGTTTTTTCAGTTTTCTGAGATCCATCGTTCAAGACCTTCACATGTAAATGGCGCAGCGCGAACTCCAGCGCCAGCTCGTAACCCTGTGCACCCAGCCCGGCAATAACGCCGATGGCAAGGTCGGAAAAATAGGAATGGCGCCGGAAAGCTTCCCGGCCGTGAACATTGGACAGATGGACCTCAATAAACGGAATGGCTGCAGCCGACAGCGCGTCCCGCAGCGCCACGCTGCTATGGGTATAGCCAGCCGGGTTGATGAGGATGAAATCCACCCGGTCGCGTACGGCCTGGTGAACCCGATCGATCAGGGCGCCTTCATGGTTGCTTTGAAAGCATTCCACGCTTACTCCGCTTGCCGCCCCCCGATCTTCCAGCGCCTGGTTGATGTCATCGAGGCTCGATATGCCGTAATGCTGGGGCTCGCGTTTGCCCAGCAAATTAAGGTTCGGGCCATGCAACACCAGGACGGTCTTGGGCAGTTCCGGTGCCTTCCGGGCCAGCTTGCGGGGAGGGGGCTTTGTCGGCATGGGCGCAAGTTTGCAGCAAATTACCGCAAATTGTCCAGATGTTGACGGAAAATGTGCCTGGTGCCGCCTTAAGCTGAATCCTGGGGGAAATTAGAGCATTTCCAGCAGGTCGAGCTGGGGATTTGGCCGCTGGCCATCTCCTTCCACGAACAGCCGATGCCATAGGGCCAATTGAAGCAGGAGCCACAAGGCGTCGGCATGTGCGCCGGTCTTGCGCTGACGCTCGAACAATATCCTCAGTCCAGCGGGGGAAAACCATGCGCGGACCGCCGGGTTGGCCGGCAGTCGTTGCTCCAGAACATCCATCAAGGGACCCCGCATCCAATCCCGAACTGGCACGGTAAAGCCTTTTTTGCGACTCCAAAGATGTTCCTTGGGCAGACGCCGCTCTGCCCAACTGCGCAGGAAGACCTTGCCGGTGCGTCGATGAATCTTCCATTCAGCGGGCAAAGCCAATCCGAATTCGATTACGCGGTGATCGAGGAAGGGTACCCGCCCCTCCAGGGCCCAGGCCATCAGCATGCGGTCGGCCTTTACCAACAGATCGTCAGGCAGCCAAGTCGCCATGTCCACCCATTGCATACGGGCCAGGGACTGATCCTGGCGCGGGGCAGCGGCCCAGGCATCGACAAAGGGCTGGCGCCAGGCGGACAAACTCTGGTTCAAGTCGGGCCCGCACAGTTGGGGCAGACCCGCCAGAATGCCGCGGGTACGAAAGCCGCCACTGCCTGGCGAAGCCAAACTGCGCAGCCAGCGCAGCGCCGTCGGGGTGCGGTAGCGGCCATATCCAGCGAAGACTTCGTCACCGCCTTCGCCGGAGAACACGACTTTCAATTGTTTGCCTGCTTGTTCGGCCAACGCCAGGACCGGCAGGTTTGCATAGTCGCCCATCAGTTCATCGGCGGCCCACACGGAAAGGGGAAGCTGCCTGAGCAGATCGGCCTCGGTCAGGCGCAGGGCGGTGTGTTGCGCATCAAACCGGCGCGCGATGGATGCGGCGGCGTCCAGTTCATCGTGCACGGAAGAGTCGGGGAAGCCTACGCTGAAGGTTTGAAGCGGCGCATCCTGATGGTGGGCAAGGAGGGCCAGTAGCGCGGAGGAGTCAACGCCGCCGGACAGAAACAGACCAAAAGGCACGTCGGAGCGGCAGTGCTCGACCATGATTTGGGCCATCAGTTCATCGAATGCATCAAGCGTTTCCTCAAACGTCCCGCGCAAGGCAGGCAGGTTCGGCTTCCAGTAGGAGGTACGGGATTCGATCCCGATGGGGCCGATCCAGACCAGTTCGCCCGGGAGTACACGCTCGTAGCCCGCGGCCAGAATCTCATGGCCGGAGGAAAAACCGCATTGCATGATGCGCCCGAGGGCTATGGGGTTGATTTCGGGCCGGCCCAGTGCCCGGTAGAGGGCTTTCAGTTCGGACGCAAACCAAACTCCACCCGATGTCGAGCGCATGAACAGGGGCTTGATGCCCAGTCGGTCACGTCCCAGCAGGACCTTGTCGGCCCTGAGGTCATGCAGGGCAAATGCGAACATGCCGCGCACCTTATCGAGCAGGCCGTTGCCGTATTCCTCATAGGCATGCAGAAGGACCTCACAGTCGGAGCCCGTGGCGAAGCGGTGGCCCAGATCTGTCAGTTCCTGGCGCAACTCCACATGGTTGTATATCTCCCCGTTGGCCACCAGGGCGAGGGAGCGGTCCTCATTGAACAGAGGCTGGGCGCCAGTATTGAGGTCAATGATGGATAGGCGGGTGTGCGCCAGCAGGACGGTGCCAGCCTCATGCAGGCCGGCACCGTCCGGGCCGCGGTGGGCCAGGGCCTCAAGCAGCAGCGGACCTGTTGATTTTGCCGGCGTTGAGCGCAGGAAGTGACCGGCTATCCCGCACATGTTTTCGCCATGATTCGATCAGGATCGGCGTGCCAGGGGGAGGAGGATGCCGCGCAACTGTTTGGCGCTAAAGCCGCCCTGGTGCTGGGTGACTAGCCTGCCTTCGAAATCAAGCACCACGGTGAACGGCAGCCCCCCGGTCTGATTGCCCAGTTCGCGCTGCAATTCCAGGGCATCGCCCTCGCCGATCAGTAGGGGATAATTCACCCCCAACTCGCGCGCAAAGTCACGCACCTTATCGCCTTGATCGATTGCGATGCCGACAAACTGTACCCCCTGGCCGGCCAGTTCCCGGTGCAGCTCGATAAAGCCCGGAATCTCCGCCCGACAGGGGGGGCACCAGGTGGCCCAGAAGTTCACCACCAGCGCTTTGCCGCGCCATTGCGAAAGGGGCTGGCGCTGACCGTTCAGGTCTTTAAATGCGGCCGCCAGCAGTATTTCCCCACCGGGCTCAGTCTTGGAGTTGGGTTCGTGCAGGCGCGTCGATACCAGCAGACCTCCGACCAGCGCTGCCACGGCAGCCAGGCCGATCAGCAGGCGATGAGATCGCACTGGAAGGCCTGGTCGATGCTGCTGAGAAATTTCTCGGTGGGCTCGTAGCCGATGACCTTGTATCCCGACTCAGCGCCCGCAGGCGTCCAGAAGATGATTCCGGGCGGGCCAAACAGGCCAAAGCGCTTGAGCAAAGCTTTGTCCTCGTCGCTGGTGCTGGTCACATCAGCCTGCAGCAACACGGCAGCTTTCAGGCGTTCCTGAACTTTGGCGTTGCTGAAAGTGAATCTCTCCATTTCCTTGCACGACACGCACCAGTCCGCGTAAAAATCCAGCATCACCGCCTTGCCTGCGGCTCGTGCCTGTTCCAGCCTGGCGTCCAGTTCGGCCACAGATTTCACCTTGTCGAATTTCAGTTGCTGTGCGTTAGATCCCGCCGCCGCGGCGTTTCCGGCCAGCCCGCCCTTGTATACCGCAAGCGGCTGGAGGAGATCGCGGCTGCCGCCCAGCGCCCCCAGCACCAGGGACAGCCCGGCAATCAGCGCTACCACGCCGACGCCTTTCCACAGGCGCCTCCAGCCGGACGCGTGCGGAGGCAGCGAATCCAACGCATGCAAATAGACTGCGGAGATGATCAACAGGGTGGCCCAAAGCACCATGCCGACCCAACTCGGAATAAGGGAGGAAATCAGCCAGATCGCCACCCCTAACATCAACACGCCGAAGAAAGATGTCACCCCATTCATCCAGACTCCTGCCTTTGGCAGCAGGGCGCCGGCGGACAGGCCGACTGCCAGCAGGGGCACGCCCATGCCCAGTGCCAGGGTGAAAAGCGCCCAGCCTCCTAGCACCATGTTGCCGGTCTTGGCGATATAGGCCAGTGCCGCAGCCAGAGGCGGCGCCACACAGGGACCCATAACCAGGGCAGACAGGGCACCCATGCCGAATACCCCGGTCATATGGCCGCCATGCAGCTTGTTGCTTGCTTCGGTCAGCTTGCTTTGCAGCGCAGAGGGCAGTTGCAATTCAAAAAAGCCGAACATGGAAAGGGCGAGGGCGACAAAGATGGCGGCGCCGATGCCCAGCGCGAGCGGATTTTGCAATGCATCGGAAATCAGGGTGCCGGACTCAGCTGCCACGACCCCAGCGATGGCATAGGTCACCGCCATGCCCAGCACATAGCCCAGAGCGAGGAAAAAGCCTTTGGTCTTGGTCACGTGTTGTTGCCCAACGATAATGCCCGAAAGAATGGGAATCATGGGGAATACGCAGGGCGTGAGAGAGAGCAGCAGACCATAGCCAAAAAAGGCGGCCATTACGGTCCAGAAGCCGCCACCTTTGAGCACCTGCTCGATCCGGTTCAGATCGGAACCTGTGCCCGTCGGCGGAGCGGGGGGCGCAGCCTTGACTTCCGGCTCAGGGGATGCGGCGGCTGCGGCGGCAGGAACCGGAACCCCGGCCATTACAAGCGTTTGCATATTAGGCGGATAGCAGATTCCGACCTTTTCATTGCAGCCCTGGTAGGTGGCGACAACCTCCACGGCTTCTCCGGTAGCCAGCGCCCGGCTCAAGTGGACCTTGGCCGTGAAGGGGTGGTGATACACCTCGACCTTGCCCAGGGTCGGGTCATCCTTCATATCACCTGGTGGGCTCTCGATGCGATCAACGCTGACACCCGCCGGGGCCTTGAGCACGAACTTGAGCCGGTCGCGGTAGAGGTAGCAGCACGGGTCCACGCCATAGCGAACAATGAAGGCTTGGTTGTCGCTCAACTCACCTTCCGCCTTAAACGCCTTCTCAGGCGGCAGGATATCCATGGGATCGGCAGTTTCCTGGTTCAGGCTTCGCAAGCCCTCCAGGGCCGCGCGCGACTGAACAGCGGGGCCGGGCGATTCCGGGGCTGCAGCGTCCGGCTTGGGCTTAGGGGCAGATTCGACGGCCGTCGCGGGAGCTGGCAGGGCCGCAAGTTTCAGTCTGGCGGTCTGTGTGATCGGCGTATAGCACAAGCCTGCATCGGCACAGCCCTGATAGGTGGCTTTGAGGGTCACAGGGAGCACACCGCCGGGCTCGCGCTCCACTGGCAGCTTGATGAGGATTTCCTTGCGATGCACTTCGACATCGCCGAAAGTATCATCCTTCTTGAGCTTGCCGGCGGGAAGGACCGGTCGGCCGAGTTTCGCGCCCTGCAGGTCGAACTTGAATTTATTGTTATACAGGTAATAGCCGTCGGCGATCAGCCAGCGGGCTTGCAAGGTATGGTTGTCCAGTGCCTTGACGGAAAACCTGAATGCCTCATCGGGATCGAGAAAATCGTCGGACCGGGCCGGCAGTGCGGCCAGACCAAGCAGGGCGAAGGCAATGTGCAGCAACATCTTCATGGGATGGGCTTCTCGATGGATGTAGTCTTGGTTGTTTCGGTTTCCCCGACTATCCAGCGCAAATAGTCAGCCAGGCCGCCTTCTATTGAGATGGCCAGGATTTCCGGAAGTTCGTAAGGATGGCATTCCCTGAGGCGTTGCTCAAGCCGCGGGTAAGCCTCCCGGCTGGTCTTGATCAGCAGGGGAATTTCGCCTGCGGTTTCCACTGCGTCCTGCCAACGGTATACGGAGGTGCAGGGGGAAAGGACGCTTACACAGGCGGCAACCCGCGCATCAACCAACATCCGGGCGGTCTGTTCCGCGCTGGCCAGGTCGGGTAGAGTGGTCATGACTAGCAGCGTTTGTGATTCCATGCGGAGATTGTAATTCCTGGACCGCTAATTGTGATCTGGTTGAATGGTGCCGGTACGGCGCAATATTGCCTTAACTGAATGCGGGGAATGCGTATGCCATTGTGGCCGATCGCGCTGTTCATGCTGGGTTTCCCGGTGTTGGAAGCGTATGTCCTGTTCAAATTGGCCGGCCAGTATGGCTGGTGGGTGCTGGCTTGGCTGCTCGGCTCTGCCGGCGTCGGGGTGGCCCTGATCCGGCTTGAGCGGGTATTGTGGGGCGCTCGCGTGCTGGTCAGCCTGCAGGCGGGAGCTTCGCCGATATCCGCGCTGTTTGCCAGCGGGCGCATGTTTCTGGCCGCGGGGCTGCTGATTTTTCCCGGCGTGATTTCCGATGCCATGGCGCTGATCCTGCTGCTATTCCCCAGCACCTGGCGGAGACCGAAACCCCTGGTTCCCAAAGCGGCTAACGACGACGTGATTGAGGGCGAGTTTCGCCGTGAGGCCGACCCATGGCTTCCAAGGCCGCCGCCACGTCAGGATAAGTGAGCCGAACTTTCAGCTCTTGCTTGAGCCGGGTGTTGTCGAGGATGCGGGATTCGTTGAGGAACGACAGCAGCGCGGGGGACAGGACTTGCTGGGCCTCGGCCCGCAAAATGCGGGGGCACCGGGGCAGGCCGAAATGGTCCGCCACCAAATCGAAGTAATCGCCCATTTTCTTTACGCTGCCATCCGCCGCGTGATAGATGCGGTTGGGGCGGCCGCGAAACAAGGCCAGCCAGACGGTCTTGGCTAGGTCTTCCGCGTGGATATGATTGGTGTAGCTGTCTTCCTCGGCGCGCACCGCTGGCGTTCTCTTCTGTATGCGTTCGAGCGGCAGCCGGTCTTGGGCATAAATGCCGGGCGCCCGCAATATGCTTAGCTGAATGCCATGACGCGCAGCAAAACGACGCAATAGGCGTTCGGCATCGACCCGGCGCCGGGCGCGGGGCGTCTCTGGCGCGGGCGTGCGAGTCTCGGCAACCCGCTCGCCGTCGCAGTTCCCGTACACCCCGCTGGTGCTGATGTAGACCAGGCGCCGTGGTAGACTGCCCCCCTTTGCCAAGGCCGCGACCAGACGCCGGGTGCGCGGATCGCCGTCGCTATCGCCGGGCGGAGGGCCCAGATGCAGTACCCAAGGCGCCAAGCCGGACAAGCGGTCCAGGCTGGCGCGTCGGTCCAGGTCGCCGACCACAGGGGTGATGCCCTGGCTGCGCAGGCGTTGAGCCGATTCGCCGCTGCGCGCCAGCCCTCGGATCTGAACCGGATGATGTCCTTGGGCCACACGCATGCCAATGTCGCCGCAACCCACGATCAAGAGCTTGTTTTTTTTCATTGCAGAAGTTTAAACCATGCCTTACCAGGTCACGATTCATCCAAGCGGCCACTCTTTTACTGTCAACGAGGATGAAACCATACTGGCGGCCGCCCTGCGCGAAGGCTTCGCCCTGCCCTACGGCTGTCGCAATGGCGCTTGCGGTTCGTGCAAGGGCAAGCTGCTTGAGGGCCGGGTGGATTACGGCAAGTATCAGGAGACAACCCTCACTCGGGAAGAAATTGCCGATGGCAAGGCTTTGTTCTGTGTGGGCAGGGCCCTTACTGACTTGGTGATCGAAGTGCGGGAAATTTCCGCCGCGCGAGATATCGTCGCCAAGACCCTGCCCAGCCGGATACAGAAGATGGACAGGCGGGCCGACGACGTAATGGTGCTGTACCTGAAGCTACCGGCCAGCGAGCGGCTGCAATTTCTCGCCGGACAGTATCTGGATTTCCTGCTCAAGGACGGCAGGCGGCGAAGCTATTCCATCGCCAATCCGCCGCATGCAGATGATTTGATTGAGCTGCACGTGCGCCACGTGCCCGGCGGGTTGTTCACCGACCATGTCTTTTCCGCCATGAAGGAGAAAGACATTCTGCGCATCAACGGTCCGCTCGGCAGCTTCTTCATCCGCGAGGACTCGGACAAGCCGATGATCTTCGTCGCCGGCGGTACCGGCTTTGGGCCGATCAAGGCCATGCTCCAGCATCTGTTTGCGGAAGCGTCCCCGCGCCGGATCGTGCTTTACTGGGGGGCACGCAGCCTGAAGGACTTGTACATGGCGGAACTGCCGGCCCGCTGGCAGAGGGAGCATGACAACTTCAGCTTCATACCGGTCCTGTCTCAGCCCAAAGCGGAAGACCGCTGGGATGGCCGCACCGGCTATGTCGATCAGGCCGTGCTTAAGGACTTCGAAGATCTTTCCGGCTATCAGGTGTACGCGTGCGGGGCACCCGCCATGGTCGATTCCGCGCGCGCAAGCTTTGTCCGTCGCGGGTTGCCGGCAGATGAGTTTTTTGCCGACGCCTTCGCCTATGCGGCGGACGCAGAGCGCGTTCCCTGAGTCCAATCGTTCCCGTTGCCTAACGAAGACCTTTGGCGGCCCGGCACAATTCCAGCGCCTGCCGGTAATGGGCGCAAGCCTCACCGATCTTTCCCGCCTTCTGACTTATTTCGGCCATCGCCATGTGGGCCTCGGTCGTCGGTGACAGCGCCAGGCTGGCTTCCAGATAGCTCTGCGCCTTACCCCACAGCTCCTCGCGTGCACAAAGCTGTGCAAGGGCCAGCAGGAGCGCGGCATCGCGCGGCCTGTCCCTGAGCCAGGCTTCGGCCCTTTCGATCTGTCTTAGGGGCTGGCTGCCGCTTTGCGCATAAAGTGGCAATAGTTCTTCCTGCCATTCCGCGGCCAAGGATCTTTCAAGCAATTCACGCGCGGTATCGCTATCACCTGATTTCATGAAGGCGGCGGCTGTCGCCTGAATGCTGGGCAGATAGGTCTTGTCCTCAGCGGAAAGTTTCTTCCAGAACGCCTGCAGGGCGGCCGGGTCGCCGGATTTGCGCCGGATGATTTCCAACTGGGCGCGGTGCCGAGTCTGCGCGGCCGTAGTCTGATCCAGAGCGTTGGCCTTGCTGAGCTGCTCCGCCAGCCGCAGCGTCTCCTCCCATTGCCCCAGCATCTGCCGGGCGCGCAACTCCAGCCGGGTGAGGGCGGTGTGGTTGGGTGCGAGGGCGCGGCCGCGGCTGATGGCGGTCAGGGCGGTGGAAGCGTCCCGCTCCTTGAGTCGCGTTTCGGCTTCAAACAGGTAGGCAGCCAGGGCCGTCTTGCCTTGGGTGGCCTGAGCCAGATAGGCGTCGCGTTTCCCGGTGGCACGAATTTCCTGTGCGGCTCGGGCAGCGATGACGCGCGCAAGTCCGGTCTGTTTGTCGTTGCCGGAATAGCCGGCGGCAAGTTTTTCCGCGTCCTGATTGCGCCCTTCCAAATAAGCCTGAAACGCATTTTCCAACTCCAGGCAGGCCTGCTCGCGGCGGATCTTTTCCCGATGGGCACGAACTGACTCCGGGAGCTGCAGGGTGGCGACCGTCAGGCGCGTCAGCCAATAAGCCAGCAGGCCGAGCAGGCCCAGCAGGATCACCAGGGTTATGAAAGACAATTCGATGCGCCACGGCCGGAAAACCAGCACCGCATAACCCGGGTCGTATCGACCTGCCAAAGCAAGCCCGGCTGCCGCGGTTGCCAAGATCAAGAGAGTCAGCAACCAGCGCATCTACTGGATCTGTCGGAGTTGCTGCAGGGTGGCGAGACTGGCATCCAGGCCCGGCAGCGCGGGAGACACATTCAAGCGCGACAGGCGTGCCAAGTCCTGACGCGCGGCGGATACGTTGTCGTCGCGCAAATTGAAGTAGCGGACGAGCAGGGTTTCTGCCGCCGTCAGGTCAGCGACAAAGTTCGCCTGGTCCCGGTTGAGGAGGGCCAACCGGGCGGAGAGCAGGCGCAACTTGAGATTCTGCCGAAGAAAGTATTCCTGCTCTGGGACCAGCAGGGCTGGTTCACCTTGATCCAGACGGCGTACCTGAACGATGCTCTTGAGTTGGCTTAGCATGTCCTGGCCAAAGCCATGAAGCTTGCTGCCGGCAGTCGGCCTGGGCTGCGTGACGGTGGCCTGGCTGACCAAAGGCCAGTTGTCCACGCTGGCCACCAGATTGTTGAGGCGAATGGACAGACCAGTGTAATCGACTTGCGGCACGCCGCGCAGCTGGGACAGGTCTTTGGCAATGGCGGCTCTGAGGCGGGCAAATTGCGGCAGATCCTTGCGCGCCAGCCGGGCATCGGCGGCTTCCAGCGCCAGTATGGCAGCCTTGACGTTGCCGGCTAGTTGCAATTGCTGGCTGGCGGTGAGCAGGATGCGTTCGATTTCTGCCAGCGCCCATTGGTCGCGGTCGCGGGACAAGTCTTTGTATAG
>DASQBT010000048.1:0-40651 GCA_035635075.1 Thiobacillaceae bacterium
TCCTTGACCGGCAGCCCCGCTTCGGCCTCCCGCAGAAACCCAATGATCTGCTCTTCCGTAAAACGCTTCTTCATGTCCAATCTCCTTCGTTCATGGAATTGGACTCTAAAGCTAGGCACTACTCAATCCGAGGGGACGTCGTGAGCTTCCCAAGCTAGAGACCAAGGTTTGATTCCGAGATCACATAGGGGGTTAGGCACGATAGTGCCTCCACCTCGCCCTATCCTGTCCCGCCGTTAACGACCCCTCTGGGGCAGGCTGCTCAGGGCTTGTGCCTTCGAATCATGCGCTGCACGGCATTCTGCAAGCCGCCGGGTTCCAAAGTCTTTTCCACTTCGATCAAAGCATTCAGGGCGGCCTGACTTAACTCTGGCTTGGGTTTGACCGGGCCACGATAGAGAGGCAGGTCGGGGCGGACCAATATTTTGAGTTGTTGCACGGCCAGACCTTGCTGGCTGAGCGATTCGGCCAGGCGCGGCGCTTCGTTCCTGAGCCGGGTGGCGAGCGCGCCATGGGCGCAGGCCAGGGACAGGAGACCGTCTTTCAGATCGGCGACAAACACCTGGCCCCGGAACGATTTCGGCAGGAGTTTATCCAACCCGGCTTGCAGGGCGAGCAGGGCCTGACCGCGGGCCAGCACGTTGCCTTGGTTAGACGCGGCGAGCAGATCTCCCACACGTTTGGCCTGCATCAGGCTGCAACCGGGTGCGAATGCCCATTATGATAAAATCCCTTGATTTTCCTGCAAGAAACCAACCTATTCAGGCTATCCATGCTGCAAACCCTGGCAAAGAAAATATTCGGCAGCCGTAACGACCGGCTGGTTAAACAATACCGGCAAAAGGTGGCGGCGATCAACGCCCATGAGCCCAAGCTGGAAAAACTTACCGACACCGAACTGCGCGCCAAGACCGCCGAGTTCAAGGAGCGGGTCGCCAAGGGCGAAGCAGTCGACAAACTGCTGCCTGAAGCTTTCGCCGTGGTGCGCGAAGCCAGCCGCCGCGCGCTCGGCATGCGCCATTATGACGTGCAAATGATCGGCGGGATGGTGCAGCACGACGGAAAGATTTCCGAGATGCGCACCGGTGAGGGCAAGACCCTGGTGGCCACGCTGCCGGCCTATCTCAATGCGCTGACCGGCAAGGGTGTGCACATCGTGACAGTCAACGACTACCTGGCCCAGCGCGACGCCGATTGGATGGGGCGCATTTACCGGTTTCTCGGTCTGACGGTGGGGGTCAACCTTTCCCAGATGTCGCACGAAGAGAAGCAGGCTGCCTACGCTGCCGACATCACCTACGGCACCAACAACGAATTCGGCTTTGATTACCTGCGCGACAACATGGTCTATCAGCTGGAGGAAAAGGTGCAGCGCGGCCTGGCCTATGCCATCGTCGACGAGGTCGATTCCATCCTGATCGACGAGGCGCGCACACCGCTGATCATTTCCGGCCAGGCTGAGGACAGCACCGAACTCTACACCGCCATCAATGTGATTCCACCCAAGCTCAGCCGGGCCGCGGAGGAAAAGGGCGAGGGCGATTACTGGGTGGACGAAAAGGCCCACTCGGTCATCATTTCTGAAACCGGCCACGAGAAGATCGAACAACTGCTAACCGACATGGGCTTGCTGCCCAACGGCGGCAGCCTGTACGACGCCGCCAACATCCGCCTGATGCACCACGTCAACGCGGCGCTGCGCGCCTTCTCGGTGTATCACCGCGATCAGCATTACGTGGTGCAGAACGGTGAGGTGGTGATCGTCGACGAATTCACCGGTCGCCTAATGTCGGGCCGGCGCTGGTCCGAGGGCCTGCACCAGGCAGTCGAGGCGAAGGAGGGTGTCGCGATCCAGAAGGAGAACCAGACCCTGGCATCTATCACCTTCCAGAATTATTTCCGTATGTACGGCAAGCTTGCCGGCATGACCGGCACTGCCGACACCGAGGCCTACGAATTCCAGTCGATCTATAACCTGGAAACCGTGGTGATTCCCACGCACCGTGACATGATCCGTGACGACTTGCACGACCAGGTGTTTCTCAGCACGGCAGAAAAATTCCAGGCCGTTATCAAGGACATCCGCGATTGTAATGGCCGCGGCCAGCCGGTGCTGGTCGGGACCACGTCGATCGAGACCAACGAGTTCCTTTCCGGCCTGCTGCAAAAGGAGAAGCTCCCGCACCAGGTACTCAACGCCAAACAGCATGCCAAGGAGGCGGAAATCGTCGCTCAGGCCGGCGCGACCGGCGGGATCACCATCGCCACCAACATGGCGGGCCGCGGTACCGACATTGTGCTGGGCGGCAGCATCCAGCGCCAACTGGACGCCATCGACGATGACGCGGCCTTGAGCCACGAGGAAAAGGAACAGCAGAAGGCGAAGCTCAGGAGCGAGTGGCAGCCGCGCCATGAAGCCGTCGTGGCTGCGGGCGGCCTGCACATTATCGGCACCGAACGGCATGAATCCCGCCGCGTGGACAACCAGCTGCGCGGCCGCGCCGGACGCCAGGGTGACCCCGGATCGTCGCGTTTCTACTTGAGCCTGGAAGACCCCCTGCTGCGCATATTCGCGTCCGACCGCGTGGCTGCCATCATGAACCGCCTCAAGCTGCCCGAAGGCGAAGCGATTGAGCATCCCTGGGTGTCACGCGCCATCGAAAACGCGCAGCGCAAGGTTGAGGCGCGCAACTTCGACATCCGCAAGCAGCTGCTGGAATATGACGACGTGTCCAATGACCAGCGCAAGGTCATCTACGAACAGCGCAATGAGCTGCTCGCCAGCGAGAATATCGGTGAGACGATCACGGCGATGCGCCGTGACGTGATCAACACCGTGATCGACACCCATATCCCGCGCGATTCCATGGAGGAACAGTGGGATGTGGAGGGCGCGGAAAAGGCCATCGAGGCCGAGTTCGGCATTCGGCTGCCGCTGCGGGAGTGGCTCGATGCAGACAAGGCGCTGGATGAGAAAGGCCTGCGCGACAAGGTTTGCGCCGAGGCTGACGCCGCCTACGCGGCCAAGGAAGCGGTGGTCGGAACCGACGTTTTGCGCCATTTCGAAAAGGCCGTCATGCTGCAAAGCATGGACACCCACTGGCGCGAGCATCTGGCCGCGCTTGACCATCTGCGCCAGGGCATCCACCTGCGCGGCTACGCGCAAAAGAATCCCAAGCAGGAATACAAGCGCGAAGCCTTCGAGCTTTTCTCCGCCATGCTCGACGCCATCAAGATCGAGGTCACCCGCATCACTACCACCGTGCAGGTGCGCACCGAAGAAGACGTGCAGGCGGTCGAGCAACTGGAGGGTCCGGCCAATGTGCAGTATCAGCACGCTGATCCGGATGTGGCGCTGGCCCAGGCGGCCATGCCAGCGGCGGCGCCGACGCCCCACCAGTCCGGCGTGCCCAAGGTGGGGCGCAACGATCCCTGTCCGTGCGGCAGCGGCAAGAAATACAAGCACTGCCATGGGCGCTTGAATTAGGAAATCCTGAACAGGGTTGGTCGCAGACCGGTGACTCCGTCGTGCGCTTTTTCTATGCCCTTTCCGTTGTATATGTTTGCTCTGCGCTTGACCTCGTTGTCCCGCCGCCCTTGGATGTTGGCGGGAAAAACCGTGGGACTTTTGTCCTCAAATGGAATACGCTAACTCCATGAAACGCACTCGCCCTCACGACAAATCCCTGTCGCGCGAAGCCGAAAAGCTGGTTCGCCTGGCGCAGGATTTGGCCGCATCCGGCAGCCGGGTAGAGGATGAGTTCTGGGAGCGTTCCTTGCGGACCATGATCGAAAAGCTGCTTGCCGCGGGCAACGACGATGCCTTGTTCGCCGCGCTCGATCATGCTTTCAACCTGGACCGCATGGCCTATGACGAACTGGCCGATGCGGTGGAGGCGCGGTCCGAAAGTCCGGCAGATAACGCGCTGCTGTTTGCCGTGCCGGTGCTGGCCTGGTCGCGCTTCGCGGTACCGGCGGGCTCGCTGAAAGACGAAGTTGTGCTCAACCTGAGGGTGCAACTGAGTGTTCACGTCTTCGCCGCCGGTGTGGAGCTGAGCCTGGCGGACTGCCTGTTGAGTCCGGATCAACTGCCGCGCGGCTTTAGCGAAACCCGCAAGCTGGCTGTGCAGCTGCTGCGTGCCCTGGACAAAGCCCAGACACTGAGCATGAGCAGCACTCAGCTGCCGCCCACTGCGCCCTTCCTGTCCGATGCGCGTTATCTGGTCGGTCTTGCCCGGGCCCATCCGGGCCAGCCTTTGTTCCATTGGCAGGAGCAGGAGGTTAGCCGCGAATCCGTGCTCAAGACTTGGCAAACCCAAGGCGGAGAAGCGATGCGCCCGGCGCTGCCGGCTTGCGCCCTGCAATTGCTGCTACCCAACGCCTATTTCGCCGCGGCGCGCGAAGCGGACCGGCAATTGCGCGCATTTAGCCTGGGCGCGGCGGTGGATTTCCTAGCTGCGAATTTCAGCGTGGCGCCGGCGCAGCTGCGTGTGGTGATCGCACCTTATGGCGACAGGGAGCTTGAAGAGTATCGGGTCAGTTTCGGACTCATGGCGAAAACCGGCCTGGTCCACGGCATTGTGTGGCCGCTGCTGGATACGGAAGACGTGGAGGGCATACCCGATGACATCGCCCGCCAGTTGCAGGCTTTGGGAGTGAAGGACATTACGGTGCTGGAGGGGCACCTGCCCCTCGAATACTGCGAGGACTGCGGCGCACCGTTGTTTCCCACGCCGTCCGGCGATTCGGTGCACACGGAAGAGGCGGAAGAATCCGGCCAGGCACCCCAGCATCTGCATTAGATCTGCAAGCGTCTGTTGAATCGCAAAGGGCGCGAAGAAGTTACGTTGATTGCCTCGTCCTTGCGAGGAGTCCGTGGCTCTCAACCTCGGAGGCGAGCGCTGGGAATTCAACTGGGTGGCCACGCTTCGCTCGCCATGACTCATTCTTCGAATGAAGAGCGTTTTCCTTAGGGGTCCTTCGCGCTCTTGTAGTCAATTGCGAACTTTAGCTAAAGCAGTCTCGTCTGACCCCCTGCAGCAAATCCGCTCGGTGCGCGCACGCCCCTGCCCAGTCCAATTGCCTTGAACGATTCTCCCATCTCAACCGGGGACAGAAGCTTCTTCACCCCCCCTGAAAGTGACAGATACGAGGTTTTTGCTTCGGCCGGTGTTTCCGCCAGCAGGTCGGTAACGCCGCCATTGAGCAAGAAATGCGCCTGGCTGGTGTAGCCCAGCAGATCAAGCCCCGCTTCCAGCCCCGCTTCTGCCACGGCGGTGAAATCCACATGCACGCTAAGATCAGTGAGCCCGGGCAGATGAAACGGATCGTCCAGCGCATGATGCCGGTAATGGGCGCGCAGCGTGCCTACGCGACGTTGTGGATGATAGTACTCACTGCGCCCGTAGCCATAGTCAATGAACAGGAGCAAGCCTGCCTGTAGTCGCTGGCCCAGCTCCCTGACCAGCGCCGGCGCGGCCAGATTGATTTCGCTGACATAGCCGGGAGGGAGCTCGAGTGCAGCGGCCCGTGCCAACAGCGCGGCGTCGGCGATCGGCCGTTCCTGCCAGTGAAGCCGATCATCCTGCCAAATCACCCCGCGTTCCACCGGTCCTTGTTCTGTCCAGCGAATCAAGTGGGCCGGCAGCGCATCGAGCACCTCATTGCCGAAAATGACGCCAGCTAACTTCTCCGGCAGGGTGTCCAGCCATGTCACCTGGCCGGCCAGTCCTGACTGCGCCAGCGTTTCCTGCTGCCGCTGCCGCATTTCGCCGCTCACTTCCAGTATCGAATAGAACGCCGTCCCGCCCAGACGGCCCAGTTCTTCCAGAACTTGGGCCGCCAGCTTGCCGGTGCCCGCGCCCAGTTCCAGGACCCCCCCGCCGCACTGCTCCAGCACCTGGGCCAGTTGCCGGCCGAGCACCCGGCCGAACAGGGGCGAGATTTCCGGCGCGGTGACGAAATCGCCGGCCACGCCGAATTTTCGCGCGCCGCCGCTGTAATACCCCAGGCCGGGAGCATACAGTGCAAGTTCCATGTAGCGCGCAAAGCTCAGCCAGCCGCCCGCGGCTTCGATTGCCCCGCGCATCCGCGCCAGCAGCAGGTCGCTGTTGGCGCGAGCATCATCCGACGGAGGCGGCAATGGGGGCATGACGGCGGGCAGTGCTTGATGGATAATGGGTCAGGCCAGAACTATAAGGGGTGTGGGAGATGCAAGGCAAAATTGCGCTGATTACTGGAGCCTCCCGGCGGGTCGGGGCGCAGATCGCGCGCACCCTCCACGGTCAGGGCATGAACTTGATGATCCATTACCACAGTTCCGCGGAGGCCGCGCGCGAACTGCAGGACGAACTCGACAACCTGCGGCCCGATTCGGTATCCCTGATCCAGGCGGATTTGCTCGATGCCACGCTATTGCCCAGCCTGGTCAGCCAGACTGTCACAAGTTTCGGCCGGCTCGATGTGCTGATCAACAATGCTTCCAGCTTTTATCCCACCCTGGTCGGAAACATAGTCGAACGCGACTGGGTTGACCTGATGGGCACCAACCTCAAGGCGCCGCTGTTCCTCTCCCAGGCTGCTGCGCCGGAACTGAAAAAGCACCGCGGTTGCATCGTCAACATCACCGACATCCACGCCGATCGGCCGATGGAGAATTACGTGGTGTATTCCGTGGCCAAGGCCGGGCTGGTAGGGCTAACCAAATCGCTGGCCCGCGAGCTGGGCCCGGAGGTGAGGGTGAATGCCGTGGCGCCCGGGCCCATCGTATGGCCCGAGGATGATCCCAATTTCGACGAGCTTTCGCGCCAGCGCATCATTTCCAACACCATCCTCAAGACCGCGGGAGAGCCCAAGGACATCGCGCTAGCGGTGCGTTTTCTGGTGTGCGATGCACCTTATGTGACGGGCCAGGTGATTGCGGTGGATGGGGGACGTTCAGCCCGGCTGTGAAACGGGTAGGGTGGGCAAAGGCCAAAGGCCAAAGGCCGTGCCCCCATGGGTCGGCGGTTGACCGGTGGGCACGCTTCGCTTTGCCCACCCTACGACCCCTATCAGCCCGCCGTGTAAGCCCGATACCAAGCCGCCCAATTGGCGATTCCCGTCTCCAGCGCGGTGTTCGGTTCGAATCCCACGTCCTTTCTTAGCGCAGCCACGTCCGCATAGGTGGCTTCCACGTCGCCCGGCTGCATGGGCAGGTAATTCTTCTTCGCTTCCTTGCCCAGCGCTTTTTCTATGGTGCCGATGAAGCTCATCAGTTCGACCGGCTGGTGGTTGCCGATGTTGTAGACCCGGTAGGGCGCGTGGCTTTGCGCGGGGCTGCCACTGACGTGGTCGTAATTCGGATCGGGCTTAGGAATGCGGTCCATGACCCGCACCGTGCCTTCGGCGATGTCATCAACGTAGGTGAAGTCGCGGCGCATCCTGCCGTGGTTGAACACGTCGATAGTCCGGTCTTCCAGGATGGCCGAAGTGAACAGCCAGGGCGACATGTCGGGCCGCCCCCAGGGACCGTACACGGTGAAATAGCGCAGGCCGGTAGTGGGCAGACTGTACAGGTGCGAATAGGTGTGGGCCATCAGTTCGTTGGCTTTCTTGCTCGCCGCATAGAGGCTGACAGGATGATCGACATTGTCATCCACCGAGAACGGCAGCTTGGTGTTGGCGCCATAGACACTGGAGGAGCTGGCGTAGACGAAATGCTTCACCCCGTGGTGGCGGCAGCCTTCCAGCAGGTTGGCGAAGCCCACGATGTTGGACTGGATGTAGGCGTGGGGATTTTTCAGTGAGTAGCGTACGCCGGGCTGGGCCGCCAGGTTGATGACGCGCTCGAAATGCTCCTTGGCAAACAGTTCCTCCATGGCCATGCGGTCGGAAATGTCGCCTTTCACGAAATGGAAATTCGCGTGCGGCTTGAGCTGTTCGAGCCGGGCAAGCTTCAGCTTGGGGTCGTAATAGTCGTTCAGGTTGTCAATGCCGACGACGTGCTCTCCACGCTTGAGCAAAATCTGGCCGACGTGCATGCCGATAAACCCGGCTGCGCCGGTAAGGAGGATTTTCATGGGGGCTCCCTTAACATGAACGTAACCGGGCGAATCTGTTGATCTCCTCGCCCGCTTGCATGGCGAGAAAAGAATTCGGAAAACACTGCTTTCCACTTTCCCAATGGGCTTGTTGTGCGCCCACCGGGGGGCGCGGAGCGGGGTCGGGGCGAGCGAAACGATCAGGGCGGGTGCGACGATTCATGATTTATGGGCGGCGGGTACCGCCATGACCGTAGGATGAGACGGATTTTATCAGCAGCTTCGACATCCCCGTAAAATGGCGGCATGGTGCTGCGCCTGCAAAGACTGGTCTACCGCGTACTGTTGTGGCTCGCTCTGCCTTTCATTCCGCTGCGCTTGCTGCTGCGCGGCTCCAAGGAGCGGGGCTACTGGCGGCAGGTGCCGGAGCGGTTTGGCTTTTGCGCGCCGATGCCGGAGCGGCCGGTATGGATCCATGCGGTTTCCGTGGGCGAGGCCCGCGCCGCCGCGCCGCTGGTGGCGCGGTTTCTCGCGCTGACCGTTGCGCCACCTGTGCTGATTACCTGCATGACCCCTGCGGGCCGCGTGACGCTACAGCAGATGTTCGGCGACAAGGTGAGCGTGTGCTACCTGCCGTATGACTACCCGTCGATGGTGCGCCGCTTTCTGCGCCGCGTGCGCCCGCGTTTGGGACTGATCATGGAAACCGAACTGTGGCCGAATCTGGTGCGTGAAGCCAACCGTGCCAGGATGCCGCTGCTGCTGGTCAATGCGCGCCTGTCAGCGCAATCAGCCCTCCGCTATCAGCGGTTGCGCAGGCTGACACGCAGCGTGTTGCAGGGTTTCGCCGGCTTGGCGGCGCAAACCGAGGAGGACGCAGAGCGGCTGCGGGAGTTGGGTGCGGCCAGTGTGGTGGTAACGGGCAATCTCAAGTTTGACCTTGAGCCACCGGCAGATCAGCTTGAACTGGGCAGGGCCATGCGCAAGCAGGTCGGCGAGCGCCCGGTCTGGCTCGCGGCCAGCACGCGCGCCGGCGAGGAAGAACTGATCCTCGACGCATTCTGCGGGACCGCGCCGGCGAATGTGCTGCTGGTGCTGGTTCCGCGCCACCCGCAACGGTTCGACGAAGTGGCTGCACTGGCACGCGACCGTGGACTGAGCCTGCAGCGGCGCAGCGGGAACGAACCGGTGCAGGCCGGCACCGGCGTATGGCTGGGCGACAGCCTGGGCGAAATGTTTGCCTATTACGCGATGGCCGACTGCGCCCTGATCGGCGGAAGCCTGCTCCCTTACGGCGGGCAGAATTTGATCGAGGCGTGTGCAGTTGGATGCCCGGCCCTGCTCGGCCCACATACCGAGAACTTCAAGCAGGCTACCGAGGACGCGATTTCGTGTGGCGCGGCACGGCGCGTGGCGAATGCCGGGGAATGGGCTGCGCAGGCTGCGTTGCTGATGCAGGATGCTAGTGTGCGGCAGGGGATGGCTGCGGCCGGCCGGGCCTTCGCTGCCGCGCACCGGGGCGCAGCACAACGGACCTGGACTTCGCTGCAGTTAGCGGCGCGCAGCCAGGCTCAGCTCGCGGCTGAACCGTAAGCCGGCGCCGGACGACGGCGGCGTTGGCGCTTGCTGACGCGGCAGCGACGCGGTTTGCTGCGGTGCCTCCCCTCGCATGGCAGTCAGTACGCTGTCGATCTGGTCGAGGTCGGCTGCGGACAACATGCCGGCCGCCGCCTTCAGATTGAGGACCGACAACAGAAAAGTGTAGCGCGCCGCCGCCAAGTCCTTGCGCGCTGAGTACACCTGCTGCTGCGCATTGAGCACATCGACGTTGGTGCGCACACCCACCTCCAGGCCGAGTTGGGTGGAATCGAGCGAAACCTGGCTGGATACCAGAGCTTGTTCCAGGGCCTTGACCTGGGCAATACCGTTCTTGGCATTCAAGAAAGCTTGATTGGTTTGCAGGGTCGCGTCGCGCAAAGCGTTGTCCAGATCCCGCCGCGCCTTTTCCTGGTTGGCGACGGCTTCCCTCACCTGGGAAGAGATGAGGCCACCCTGATAGATCGGAATATTGAGTTCCAGACCCAATACACTGTCTTTGCTGTCAATTTGCGTTGCGCCGAAAGTGCTCTGGTTGTGAATGTCTGTATAGCTGGCGGTCAGATCCAGGGTCGGGTAATGGCCGGCCCGGGTGCGCCGGATTTCCTCATCGGCGATGGTCTTGAGGTAGCGCTGCAAGACCACATTGACGTTGCCATCCTGGGCCCGGCTAGCCCAGGCATCCATGTCGACTGGCTCCGGCTGCTTGAGATCGGCCTTGGGATTCAGCCTCGCCAGCTTTCTGTAGCTCTTGCCGGTTACCTTGAACAGGGCGCGGTTGCGGACTTCCAAATCATTCTGCGCAGCGATTTCCTGGGCCGTCGCCAGATCAAAGCGGGCCTGCGCTTCGTTGGTGTCGGTAATCGTTGCCGTACCCACTTCGAAGCTGCGCTTGGCGGAGGCCAACTGTTCGGCAATCGCGGCCTTCTGCGCGCGAATGAAGTCAATATTGTCTTCTGCCTGCAGCACATCGAAATAGGCCTGGGCAGTGCGCAAGACCAGGTCCTGTTCGGCAGCCTTGAGCTGGATCGCGGCGGCCTTGAGCTGGGCCTGGGCTTCATCTACCAGCACCCAGTTTTGCCAGCGGAATATCGGCTGGACCCCGTTCACTCCCCAGCTGTTCGAAGTGAACGTCAAGGGGGGGAAGGCAGAGGTGTCCAGGTGGTTACGGGAAACATTGGCGTTGGCGCTTACCGCGGGCAACAGGCCTGCGCGCGCCTGGGGCAGCTTTTCCTGGGTGGCCTGATAGACCGCCCGGGCAGAGGCATACTGAGCGTCAAACGCAACGGCGTCCTGGTAGATGTCGGATAGGTTTTCGGCGCAGGCGAGCGGTGCCGCCAATGCCGCGCCAATAAGGAATACCAGGGGCTTCAGACTCATGTTGTCATCTCAATAAAGGGGCACCGAGGGGTCTATCTCCTTGGACCAGGCGTCAATCCCGCCGGCCAAGTTGAGGACGTCTGCAAACCCCTCGCTCTCCAGAAACTTGGCAACCCGCCAGGAGCGGATTCCATGGTGACAGATAACAATCGTTTCCTGGGCCTTATTTAATTCCGCCAGGCGCGACGGGATCTGGCCCATGGGTATCCAGGTCGCGCCCGGAAAGGGGGCAACACGGATTTCCCATTCTTCACGTACATCTACCACTGCGGGCGCCTTCCCCTCCTTGAGCAAGGCCTCTAGCTGGGCAACGCTAATATTGCGCACGGGCGCCTTACTCCGCCTGGGCCTTCCTAGAATACGAACCGGTCCGGCTGGGCTGCATGCTGCAATGCCTTGACCAGGGTTTCAAACAGGACGGTGCGGCGGTAGGAGCCGGGCGCAACACAGGTAATTAGGGTAGCCTGCATGATCGGCCCTTCGCCCAGAATGACAAACAGCCTTCCGCCGGGCTTCAGTTGTTTGGGCAAGGCTTCCGGCAGGAGCGGCAGCGAGCCGGTCATGACAATGGCGTCATAGGGCCCCTGCGATGGCCAGCCGCAGGCGCCGTCCCCGGTTTCCTGGCTGATATTCCCAAATCCTTGGCCAACAAATTTCCGGCTGGCCTCGGCGACAAATTCCGCCACACAATCCACGCTACGCACGTGACCTGCAAGAGACGCGAGCAACGCAGTGAAATAGCCGCTGCCTGTGCCCACTTCGAGCACCGTGTCGGTTCGTTTCAACTGCAGTTCCTGCAGGCAGCGGGCTTCGAGTTTTGGGGACCACATTTGCTCGCCATGCCCGAGCGGGATTTCCATATCGACGAAAGCCAGCGAGCGGTAAGGGACGGGCACGAACTCTTCCCGCTTGACCTTGAGCAACAACTCCAGCACATCCGGATCCAGGACCTCCCAGGGACGGATCTGCTGTTCGATCATGTTATACCGGGCCTGCTCGATGTCCATCGTTCCTTGCTCCAGCTAAAATTCGATAATTCAATAAGTTAAGTAGGGGCTTGTCTTGCAATTATTCCATAATTCCGCTACTTTCGACCTATCGCTGGGGGTCTTTGCGCGCTGACGCAAAGTGAGAAACACCCTTTGAACCTGATCCGGGTCATTCCGGCGTAGGGAACGCGAGTCTCGCGCTCCCCAATTTTTCCTGACAGGAGCGCGCATGAACGCAGCCATTCCCGATCAAGCGAGCCAATTTGTTGCCACGTCCGCCCATGTGGACGAGGCGGCAATCCAGCCGCTGCCCAATTCGAACAAGATTTTCGTACAGGGCTCCCGGCCTGACATGCGGGTGCCTATGCGACAGGTTGCCCAGGCCGACACAGCGGCCAGTTTCGGAAGCGAGAAGAATCCCCCGGTTTTTCTCTACGACTGCTCCGGCCCCTACACTGACCCGCGGGCCCAGATCGATATTCGCCAGGGGCTGCCCGCCCTGCGCGAAGCCTGGATAGCCGAGCGCAACGACACCGAAACGCTGGCCGACCTGAGTTCCGAGTATGGCCGCCGCCAGGCAGCAGACTCCAGCGTGGCCGCCATGCGCTTCCCAGGTTTGCAGCGCAGGCCGCGCCGCGCGAAAGCCGGCATGAACGTCAGCCAGATGCACTATGCCAGGCGCGGCATCATTACGCCGGAGATGGAATTCATCGCCATCCGCGAGAA
Organism: Thiobacillaceae bacterium; assembly: GCA_035635075.1. Lineage (GTDB taxonomy): Bacteria > Pseudomonadota > Gammaproteobacteria > Burkholderiales > Thiobacillaceae > DASQBT01. The sequence continues at coordinate 12,713 of DASQBT010000048.1, forward strand.
CCTGCGACGCCGGGAATATATCGAGTCGCTGCTGGCGGCCGGTCCGACAGGCGTGAAGATGGCGGAGCTTCTGGGCCGCCAGCATCCGGGCCAGGGCTTTGGCGCAGCGATTCCGGCCGAAATCACAGCGGAATTCGTGCGCGCCGAGGTGGCCCGCGGCCGCGCCATTATCCCTGCCAACATCAACCACCCGGAAACCGAACCGATGATCATCGGGCGCAATTTCCTGGTCAAGGTCAATGCCAACATCGGCAACTCGGCCGTGAGCTCGGGCATTGCGGAAGAAGTGGAGAAGATGACCTGGTCCATCCGCTGGGGCGGCGACACGGTGATGGACCTGTCCACCGGCAAGCACATCCATGAGACGCGCGAATGGATCATCCGCAATTCGCCCGTACCGATCGGCACCGTACCGATCTACCAAGCGCTGGAAAAAGTCGATGGCCGGGCCGAGGAACTGACTTGGGAAATGTTCAGCGACACCCTGATCGAGCAGGCCGAACAGGGCGTGGACTACTTCACCATCCATGCCGGCGTGCGCCTGGGCTATATCCCCATGACCGCCAAGCGCATGACCGGCATCGTCAGTCGCGGCGGCTCCATCATGGCCAAGTGGTGCCTCGCGCACCACCAGGAGAGCTTCCTCTACACCCGCTTCGAGGAAATCTGCGAAATCATGAAGGCTTACGACGTGGCATTCTCCTTGGGCGACGGCCTGCGTCCCGGCAGCATTTACGACGCCAACGACGAAGCTCAGCTCGCCGAACTCAGAACCCTGGGCGAGCTCACCCAGATCGCCTGGAAGCACGACGTGCAAACCATGGTCGAAGGCCCCGGACATGTGCCCATGCAGCTCATCAAGGAGAACATGGACCTGCAGTTGGACTGGTGCGATGAGGCGCCGTTCTACACCCTGGGGCCGCTCACCACCGACATCGCGCCCGGTTATGACCACATCACGTCGGCAATTGGCGCGGCGCAGATCGGCTGGTACGGTACGGCCATGCTGTGCTACGTCACGCCCAAAGAGCATCTGGGTCTGCCCAACAAGAAGGATGTGAAGGACGGCATCATCGCGTACAAGATCGCGGCGCATGCGGCTGATCTTGCCAAGGGCCATCCCGGCGCGCAAATCCGCGACAACGCGCTGTCCAAGGCGCGGTTTGAATTCCGCTGGGAAGACCAGTTCAATCTCGGGCTCGACCCGGACACCGCCAAGGATTTCCACGATGAAACCCTGCCGCAACAGGGCGCGAAGCTCGCGCATTTCTGCTCCATGTGCGGGCCGCACTTCTGCTCGATGAAGATCACCCAGGACGTGCGTGACTATGCTTCCCAGCACGGCCTTTCCGCAGAAGAAGCGCGGCAACAAGGCATGGCGGTGAAGGCGGTGGAGTTCGTGAGGCAGGGCGCGGAAATCTACTCGAAGGTGTGAGGATTAATGCAAGAGACGCTGGCGGAAGTTCAGTTGGACTGCGATGCAGGGCAGATATTGAGGCACGCAGTTCGCGCGGATCGTCTGGAATAGAACCCCATTGCCCGGCACTCGTTACCGGCTGCGCCCTACCATTATTTGCGGCATGAACGCGTAGACGATGCGCTAAGACTGCCTGCGCGTTATCCAGACGCTTCGACTGCGAGGTGTGTCACAGGCCCAATGCAGGTTGGCACGCTTTGGGGAACCAATTTCCACCCGCTGTGCCTGAGATTAACGATCGTGCTTACCAGGGAGCGTTGCCATGAAGCTGCAATATGCTTTTGCCGTGCTGGCCGCAGCCGGCGCTTTATCGGGCCCAGTCAAGGCGCAGGAACCTTCCCCACCGCCTGATCTGGAACGTTTTCGTGCCTTGGTGAAGCCCGCCGATGTGGACCTGTTTTTCAATTACCTGCGCGATTCCGTGAAGGCCGGCATGGAAGGCAGGGCCCCGCCCCCGCCGCCCCCGCAGCTGTCTCAAAGAGCCCGCGAACTGGCCGAGTCTTTCCGTCAGGAAGGCGCCATGACCCTGGACCAGATGCTGGAGATGATCAGGCAGGAGATGAAGAAATCTTTGCCTCCGCCTGAGCCGTCCGCTACGCCGCGGGATGATTGCTCGGATAAGCCCGACTACCGAACCTGATTCCTTCGATTTCCTTCGATCCGGGTTAAGATTGGCCGCCGCCTGACCCCTCGCCCCCTTGCGGGGAGGGGCAGTGGTGAGGGGATCTTGAAATGATCCGCCACGCGTTTTCTTATCCGGACATTGCCGCTTATGGACACTGCGATTTACCTCAAGGCCCTGATCCTGGGCATCGTCGAGGGACTGACCGAATTCCTGCCGGTGTCCAGCACCGGGCATTTGATCCTGGTCGGCGACCTGCTCAATTTCAATGACGAAAGAGGCAAGGTGTTCGAAATCGTCATCCAGCTGGGGGCAATTCTTGCGGTCGTATGGGATTACCGGTCACGCCTCGGATGGGCGATCAAGGGACTCGGGCGGGACGGCGTCGCCAACCGTTTCTGGCTCAATCTGGCCCTGGCCTTCATTCCGCTTGCGGTCATCGGCCTGATCTACGGCAAACAAATAAAGGCGGCTTTGTTTTCGGCGGTGCCGGTGGCGCTTGCCTTCATCATCGGCGGCCTGTTCATACTCTGGGCAGAAAAGCGACGCCATGTCGTTCGGGTGGAGACCGTGGAAGCCGTCAGCCCGCTGGACGCAATCAAGCTTGGCTTCGCTCAGGCGCTCGCGCTGATTCCGGGGACCTCGCGCTCCGGGGCCACAATCATCGGCGGCCTGTTCTTTGGCCTATCCCGCAAGGCGGCGACCGAGTTCTCCTTCTTTCTTGCGGTGCCTACCCTCGGCGCGGCGTCATTCTATGAACTCTACAAGGCGCGGGCTCTGCTTGATGCTCACGAGATGGGCGTTCTGGCCGTGGGCTTTGTCGCGGCTTTCATCAGCGCGGCCTTTTCGGTCAAGGCCCTGATCCGCTATATCAGCAGCCATGACTTCACCGTATTCGCCTGGTACCGCATTGTCTTTGGCGGCGTGATTCTGCTGACCGCGTATACCGGGCTGGTGGACTGGACTCACCCTTAAGGCTGGGTCGGCGGGTCGGTGACTAAACCGATCCGGGTCAGCCCGGCCTGGGCAGCCAGCGACATGACCTTGGCGACCGGGTCATATTCGGCGTGACGGTCGGCACGGATGTGCAGTTCGGGCTGCGGCCGCAGTCTTGCCGAAGCTGCAAAACGCGGGCCCAGCCGATCGATCGTGACTTTTTCGCCCTCCCAGTACACGCTGCCGTCCCGGCGGATGCCCAACTCGATATGCTCGGGTTTGGTGATGTTGGGTGAACTGCTGGCCTTGGGCAGGTCGATCTTGACCGCATTGGTCAAGAGCGGCGCGGTAATGATGAAAATCACCAGCAGCACCAGCATGACATCCACCAGCGGCACCACGTTGATATCCGCCATCGGCCCCTGATGACGGCGCTGTTCGAAACGTCCCATGGCCATGGCCTAGCCCATCCTTGCGGACTGCAGCGGGCGCACTTCGCCGCTGGCTGAGGTGTTGGACTTCTCGCCCACCGTGATGATGGCATACAGGTCATGGGCGAAGGCATCGAGCTTGGCCAGCCATACCCGGTTGCGGCGATTGAAGGCGTTGTAGGCCAGCACTGCGGGAATAGCCACTGCCAAGCCCAGGGCAGTCATGATCAGCGCCTCGCCTACCGGCCCGGATACCTTGTCCAGGGTACCCTGGCCGGACAGGCCAATATTGACCAGCGCGTGGTAGATCCCCCAGACCGTGCCGAACAGGCCGACATAGGGTGCGGACGAGCCCGCTGAAGCCAGGATCGTGAGTCCGTGTTCGACTCGCGCCGCCTCCTGGTCAATGCCATTGCGCAGCAGGCGGGTGAGGAACTCGCTTAAGCCCCCGGCCGCGGCCAGTTTTTGCATGCCGTGTTTTTCGTTGTCGCTGGCCGCGTCCAATGCATCATGCGCGAGTTGGGCGAACGCATGGTTGCGCGGCTGCTTGAGCAGTGCGTGGCGAATCTGCGGCAGCGAATCCGCCGCCCAGAATTGGGCAAGAAATTCCTCCGCGCGCTGCTTGTCAAGGACGTTGCTAACGGCCTTGGTCAAGATCAGATACCAGCTCGCCAGGGACAAGGCCAGGAGCAAAAGGAGCACGGTCTTGCTCAGCGCATCGGCCTGAACTATGAAGTGGGAAAAACCGAGCGAGGTTTCCATGTTATCTTCCTTCAAGGACAAAATTGAAGGGCTGCAGCGCAACCGCGCGCACCATGACGCCGTCACGCTGCGTCGGCTTGCAACGCCAATGTTTGACCGCGTATAAAGCCGCTTCATCCAGCCGCGCGTAGCCCGAACTGGTCTTGACCGTGGCAGATTCAACCTGTCCGTCTTCATCCAGTTCCACCCGCAGGACAGCCTTGCCCTCTTCGCCCAGGCGACGCGAAACCAAAGGATACGGCGGCGGCGTCCGCTCTGGGCAGGACACTGCCAGGTCCCCGCTCAGCACCGCGGGATCAGCATGTTTGGGCGGCCGGGAAGCCGGCTCAACGGTCACCTCGACTCGTGTTGGAGCCGAAGCAGTCGGCGGTGCGAACGGTTCATTCGAAGGAACCACAGGTGCTTGCGGGACAAGCTGCCGTGAAGGCGGCGGATCAGGTACACGAGGTCGATCCCACTCGATACGTCGTGGTTTGGGCAGGGAGGGCCGAGCGGGCTTTGGCCTTGGAGAAGCTTTCAGCAAATCAACAAACACCGTCGCTGCTTCAGATGGAGGCGGCAGCACGCGATACTTCCACACGCTATACAGCACTGCGCCGTGCATGGCGAGCACGACGAAAAAGGCTGCCAGGCGGAATCCCCTTTGAAGCGACTGTTGATCTTCCATGGCGAATAATCTAAACACAAACGCAGCCTGTCAGCTGCTGCGGGATGTATGCAACCGCATTTTTCAATGCTTATTCAAGTCTGCGAATCAAGTCAATTGTGGGCCAGGGCTGCGCGCAGACTAGATAGCCCCGGAGGAACAGTCGCAAAAATCAAATGAATGCCGGTTGATTGGCCCTTGCGGGCGGCAGCTCCCACCGAAACCGGACATTTTGGCGCGACCACCTCGAATATCCTGAACGGGCGATATCGCCCCCATATAGTCGCACAGCGTTTGCGTGGAGCGCGCATGCTTTGCATCAAGGCCAATTGACAGGCGAGGAATGAACAGCGAGAGGACCTTAGGTGCACGAAAATTCTGACCCAGACCGCTGCGCAGAGCGTTGTTCAACCTTGATCTCCCGAAGGTCGCGCCTTGATGATCGCCAGCGCTTTGCTATTCTTAGTTTCAGAGCGCCAGCCACGCAAATCGAATACGGCAAGAAAAGAGGAGGACTCAGGCGATGCCGAGATTTCTGATTGAAGTCCCACACGAGGAAGAAGTCGTGCCGTGCGCCCACCTCGTCAAAATCTTCCTTGAGAGCGGCTCCCATTTCCTCACGCATGCAGATTGGGGGTGCAAGGATGGGGATCACAAAGCATGGATCATTGCGGACTTAGACAGCAAGGATCAGGCCCGAGCTATCGTACCTGCTGCGTACCGCTCTCGGACCAAGATTGTGCAACTCAATAAATTCACCATTGAAGAAATCGACGATCTCCTTCGCTATCACCAAGGTTAAGTCGAGGGGTAGTCCGGGCAAGAGTTTGCAGGTGGCGGCGCGATGTTTTGTGCGCCGTGCCCGGGAGCATCCCATGGATGTGCGGCCGCGCGAAAGTTGGCGTGCCAGGTAGGACGGAGTGCATGGCAAACCTGCGCAACCCCCTTTTCTTAAGGAAGTCGGTTGTCCTCTGAACAACGATCGTGGCGCAGGTTTTGCGCTGGAGCGTGAAACCTCGCGGCGCGAAGCGAAGTGGTCCGCCACCGCAATCCGGAACGTCCTGCAAAGTTCGCGCTTTGGTTCTTGCCATTCCAGGACGGGCCACAAGGGGGTTCTTATGGCAGAGAGACCTGTGATCATGGTGGTCGATGATGAGCCTGCTGCCTTGGCGGCGATGCTCGACGCCCTTACACGGCGGTTCGGCGGGGACTACCGCGTCGTGCCCCACCTTTCCGCACCCGCTGCTCTGGATGCCGTTTTCAAGATCAAGGCGGACGGCGAGGAAATCGCATTGGTCATCGCGGACCAGTGGATGCCCGAGATGACGGGCAGCGATTTCCTCGGGCGGGTTCACTCGATCGAGCCGACGGCGAAGCGCGCCCTGCTCGTCGCCTGGGGCGACCACGCGGCCTCGCCCACTATTCTGCAGGCCTGCGCGCTGGGGCAGTTGGACAATTACCTTTACAAGCCCTGGACGCCTGCCGAGGTCCATCTGTATCCGCTGGTGAGCGAGTTCCTGGCGGAATGGACGCGGATCCACCGGCCGGGAATGGAGCTGATTAACATCGTGGGCGATGAACTTTCCGCGCGTTCGAATGAGATCCGCGAGCTGCTCAACCGCAACGGGGTCCCCTACGGGTTCCACCACGCCGCGTCCCCGATGGCCAAACGACTGAGCGAGGAACGCGGCACCGATCTCACGACATTGCCGGCTATTTTCCTGCTCGACGGATCGGTGCTCGCCGACCCGACGGACGCGGAGATCATGGACGCCATCGGTGAAAACCCGCGCGAGTTGTCCTGCGACATGGCCGTGGTCGGCGCTGGACCCGCCGGGCTCACATCGGCCGTTCACGCCGGATCGGAGGGGCTGCGGACCTTGATCATCGAGCGGCACGTGATCGGCGGACAGGCCGGCGCGAGTTCCCTCATCAGGAATTACCTCGGTTTCCCGCGCGGAATCAGCGGCGCGGAGCTTGCTCAGCGGGCCTACCAGCAGGCGTGGCTGTTCGGAGCAAAGTTCGTATTTGCGCGGGAGGTGAGAGGACTCCGTACGAACGGCGTGAAGAAGATCCTGACCTTATCGGACGGACGCGAGATTACGGCAGCGGCGGTGATCGTCGCGACCGGAGCGAAGTACCGTCGTCTGGAGGTTCCGGAGATCGACCGCTTTGTCGGCAGAAGTATCTTTTACACGACGTTCGGCGAGACGCGACTTCTGCACGACCTCGACGTGGCGGTGACCGGAGGAGGAAACTCGGCGGGGCAGGCGGCGATCCACCTCGCAGCCTTCGCGCGCCGGGTGACGCTGGTGGTGCGGGCGAATTCGCTCGAGCGTGGAATGTCGGATTACCTGGTGCAGCAGATCCGCCTGGCGCCCAACATCGAGGTGAGGCTCGGGTCCGAAGTGGTCGGCGCAGAGGGTGACGCGCTGATGGAACGTCTGGCGATCCGTGACAGAGTGAGCAATGCCGTCGAAACCATTCCGGCAAAGATGCTCTTCGTGCTGATCGGAGCCATGCCACACACGGACTGGCTCGCCGATACGGTCCAGCGCGACAAGAAGGGTTTCATCATCACCGGTTCCGACGTCGACCTGGGAACCTGGCCGATTGAACGCAAACCGATGAGCTTCGAGACGAGTGTGCCGGGAATATTCGCCGTCGGCGACGTCCGCCTCGGGTCCATGAAACGCGTGGCGTCCGCAGTGGGTGAGGGAGCGGGGGCGGTACAAAATGTCCACCAGTATATGGAGGAAGCACAAAAGACCGCGTCAGGCTGAACTGCGCGAGTTTTCAAGCCCGTCCTCCGCCAACTCAAAGGACCCGAGGACCTGGAAGGCAACCCGCAAGGGAGACTTCAGGAGGAGGTCACCGTGCCGGTCTTCGTCGGTGTCTCCTGAATGCCAGAAAAGCCGGCACAAAGCCGGCTTTTCTTCTGCGCGCCGCTACGCAGGCTGCAAGGACTTCTCTCCGAGCAGTTTGCCGATATGGCCGAGCAGCAGGGCCTCATGGTAGGGTTTGCCCAGATAAACATTTACCCCGATTTCCATGGCGTGGCTGCGGTGCTTGTCTGCGGTGCGGCTGGTAATCATGATGATGGGCACATGCTTGAGGATGGGATCGCTGCGCATGATGCGGGCCAGTTCGAAACCGTCCATGCGCGGCATTTCCACGTCCAACAGTACGAGGTCGGGCGTCAAATCGTGCATTTTCTCCAGCGCGTCCACGCCATCCTTGGCCGACTCCATCCGGTAGCCTTCGCGCAGCAGCAGGCGGCCGGTGATCTTGCGCACCGTAAGCGAATCGTCCACCACCATGACCAGCGGCGCCAGAGTGGTTTCCTTTTCCGCGACAAGGATGGGGGCCGGTGTGCCGATCTGACGGCTGGTACTGCGACTTTGCATTGCGCGCAGCGCCAAGGGCATAGGGTTGAGGATCAACATAATGCGCCCGTCCCCTTGCACCGTTGCGCCGGCAATGCCGCTTATGCGGGCCAGCTGCGGGCCGATGTTCTTGACCACGATTTCGCGCGCGCCCTGCACCTGATCGACCAGAAATGCGGCATGGTTTGAACCGCTCTTCATTAGCACTACCGAGTTGAAGCGCTGAATCTCATGGGTCGCATCCATCTGGCCCAGCAGATGGGGCAAATAGAATAGGGGGTAGCGTGTGCCGCGCCATTCCACCGCGCCCGCAGCCAGGGCGGCGGACAGCTGCTCGGGCTTGAGTTCCTGAACCTGCCCAACCATGGTCGTGGGCAGGGCGAAATCCTGTCTGCCGGCAGTAATGATGACCGCTTGGGCGACTGCCAGCGTCAGCGGCAGGTAGATGGTGAAGGTCACGCCCTTGCCGGATTCGCTTGCCACCTCGACGCGGCCTCCCAATGCGGTGATTTCGCTCTTCACCACATCCATGCCCACGCCGCGGCCGGCCACTGCCGTGACGTGGTCGGCGGTTGAGAAGCCGGCCTGGAAGATCATGTAGGCAAGCTGGGCATCGGTGGGTTCCATACCGTGTGACAGCAAGCCAAGGGCCTCACACTTGGCGCGAATCTTTTCCAGATTGAGGCCGGCACCGTCGTCCTTCAGGGTCAGCACGATTTCGTTGCCTTCCTGGCGCGCGCTGAGCGTGATTTCGCCGAACTCCGGCTTGCCTGCGGCACTTCGTCCCTGGGGATTCTCCAGGCCATGCGCAATGGCGTTGCGCAGCAGGTGTTCCAGGGGGGCGGTGACTTTCTCCAGGACCGAGCGGTCCAGCTCCAGTTCCCCATTGTGGATATCGATCTGGGCGCGCTTGCCAAGCTCGCGGGCGGTTTTCCGGACCACACGGTAGAGCCGTTCGGCGATGCTGTAGATCGGCACCATGCGCACCCGCAGCAAATTCTGTTGCAATTCCCGGTTCATTCGCGCCTGCTGAGTCAAAGCGGCCTGGGTCTCGCCGAGGCGGCCGAGCAGGGTGTGCTGAACGGTAGAGATGTCGTTGACGCTTTCCGCGACGAAGCGGGTGACTTCCTGGAAACGGGTAAACCGGTCAAATTCCAGCGGGTCGAACTGGTCCTGACGGCCCGTGGTCTGAAAGGTCGCCTGCATCTGGGCTTCAGCCTGGATTTCAACCTCGCGAATGTGTGTCCTGAGGCGATTCAGCGCTTCGGCCAGTTCCACTACATGGCGTTTGAGGCCAAACACTTCGCTTTCGATGCGCGAACGAGCAATCGAGACTTCACCTGCCTGGTTGACCATGCGATCCACCCAGTCCGCCCTGACCCGCAGCGTGGCAACGGCATCACGTCCCGAGGCGGCGGGAGCCTGAGCGGCGGCTCCAGAATCGCCAGCCTTAACCAGGCTTTTGTCATCGGGTGCGCCGGCGTCCTGAGGCAGCATTACCTCCTCCTGGGTAACCGGAGTTTCAACCATGACTGAGGTCGTGACTTCCGGCCCCTGGTGGAGCCTTTCCATGGTCTCGGCCACCCGGTCAAACTGGGCTTCCAGTGCTTCGATTTCCTGGTCTGCCGTGCCGCGTCCTTCCAACACATCAATGACCCGTGATTCCATGGCGTGGGTCAGTTCACCCAAGCGGTTGGCACCGGCCATGCGAGCGGAGCCCTTGAGCGTGTGCAGCACCCGGCGCAGCGCGGCCGGCGCCCGATTGTCGGCAATATTGTCTTTCCAGGCCCGCAGGTTGGCAGCGGCATCCGGAACCAGAGTCTCTGCCTCCTCCAGAAAGATGGGCAGCAATTCCGTATCGATTTCGTCCTGGATGGCGCGTTTCTCGAACACCGGCGAGGGCGTGCTTGGCAGCCCCGCTAGCGGTTGAGCGGCTATGCTTTGCGGTGCGCATGGCTCAGCGACAAGGTCGGGCGGGAAATCCTCGGCGCTCGCCGGTTCCGTACCCGAGACTTCGCCAGCCAGAGGGCTGGCGGTGAGCGAAACTGCGCCAGCTTCAGGCTGTTCGAATTCCTTGTGCCCGAAAGCGTGTTCCTCGACGATGGAATCGGACGAGGCTGGCGCACTCGCCAAGTCGCTGATTTCCCGCATGCTTCCGTTCGCTGGTACCGAATCTTCCAGGGGTGTTGCCTGTTCTGGCGTCTCCGCGGCTTCCTCATTGATAATGGCTACGCTGGCGGGCAGGCTGGTTTCCGTGCAAGGCAGTTGGGCCAGGGTTTCGATCAAGTCAAGGGCTGAAGAGGGTTCCTGCCACGCACTGATCGCGGCCAGCATGTCGTCCAGGCGGTTGACCGCGGCATGGACAACGGCAAGCGCTTCGCCAGGCTGGGCGCGGGTGTCCAGTTTGCGCCAATACACTTCGAGGACATGGGCCAGATCGGCCATGGCCGTAAAGCCGGCCGTGGCGGCTATGCCTCCCAGGGTATGGGCGGCGCGGCTGGCCTCATTCGCAATGGGACTTTGCGGCTGCTCGGCCAGCCTGGCCATCTCGTCGTGCAACGCTTGCAGGCGCTGCGCGGCTTCCTGCAGGAACACCTGATAAAGTCCGAGCGACAAACTGATGCTGCCCACGCGCACGTCCTCGGGCGGGGTGGCGGGTTCGACAATTTCCTCGACGGCTGCCTTGCCGTTGGCGAGGCGCGCTGCCTGACCCAGCACATGGGTCATGTTCGGAGTGGCGGACTGGTTTTCCTGCAAGGCGCTGACCCAGAGGTCAAACTGTTGGCGCGCCTCATCGACCAGATCCAGAAGTTCGGTGCTGGCAGGCTTGCTTGCGCCCAGCCAACTGTTCATCAGTTCTTCCATGCCCCATGCGGCTTCGCCAAAGTCGGCCAGTCCAACCATACGGCTGCTGCCTTTCAGGGTATGGAAGGCGCGCCGTATTTCGCCGAGATTTTCGCCATTGGAGCAATTGTCGCGGCCGGCCGCGGTTGCTTGAGCCAGATTCTCCAAGACCTCCTGCGCCTCTTGCAGGAAGATTTCCAGCAGTTCGGGATCCACGCCGTCCATTGCGGAAGCTTCAGCGGCCAAGCCAGCCTGTGGGTGGGAAATTGACGGCGGCATTGGTTCGGTTGTACTCGAGATTGCGCACAACGGTGCCGCCTCTTCGCTGGGCGGTTGCGCTTCATGGTCGCAAACCGTGGACGGTACGTGCTCGGCTGCTGCCGGGATCGGGCAGAACAGGCCAGCATCTTCAGTCGCCAGGCTGGGCTCGTGGTCGGAAGCGTCGGGTGCCGCGTGCTCAAGTGCGGCCGGGATCAAACAGAATTGTCCAGGCTCTTCAGCGGCCGGCGCGGCTTCATGGCCGGACACCGCAGCCGGTACCTGTTCAGGCGTGGATGGCATCGGACAGAATAGTTCAGCCTCTGTGACGGGCTCGACAGAAGGCGCGATCAATTCCGGCAATTCGCTTTCCAGCAGGCCGATGAGGTCTTCCGCGTGGGGAGACGCGGTCGGGGCCAGATCGGGATTCAGGAAGACGCTGGGGCATCCATCTTCTTCCGGTGCTTGCACGCCCGCCGCCCGAGTCGGCACGTCTTCACAGGCCAATTCGTTCAAGTGCGAGGACGAGTCGCGACCGAAAGCATGGCTGCGCAGAACCGACAAGGCTTGCTCCGCTACCGCGTCAAGGCTGTTGTCGTTGTTCAGGCCTGCGTCCAGGCTCGGATCGGTGGGAGTCTCAAATACCTTTTCTTCACCGCCTGCACCATGCGTTGCCTGCCGGTCGAGACCGGAATCGGCAACCGCGGGCTCCTCGTGAAACAGGCTGGATTTCGCGGCTGCCCGGTGGATTTCCTCCACCGGTGCGGGCGCCGGAATCAGACCAAAAATTTTCAATACCGGGTCCAGCATATTGGAGGCATCGCTGCGGCCGGCGCAATGGGCGTTTACGAATAGTCCCAGGCTGGACAAGGCATCGGCGACGCGGTGCTGGTCTGCTTCGCCAAGCGGGATGTTGTCCCGGACGCTGGGACCGATCAGGTCCATGGCGGCGTCGAGCAGCAGGCTCGCCGGCAGTTGATCCAGCATCGCCAACGCGCCATTGACTTGCTGCGCCAGTTCATTCACAAGCGGCAATTCGTCACGGTTTTCCGGATTCCGGAAGAAGGTGTCGAGGATTTCTTCCATGCGCTGAAGGTTAACGCTGACTTCTTGCCCCAATTGCCCCATGATTGCGTGTTCGCGGGCCTGACGGGAGCCTTCATCCATCAGCGGCATGGAATCTTCCGGCAGGGCCTGACCGCCGGCGACGGCCTGCAGGCGACGGGACTGGTTATCTGCGCGGCTGGCAAAATCCTTGCTGAACACATCCTCGCTTTCCAGCGCCTGCTGCAAGAACAGCAGGGTGGTGGCGATCTCTAGGTTGAGGGCTTCCGGCTGTTCGGCAGCGGGAACGGATGCGGTCTGTTGCAGCTGATCCAGCAGCGACTGTAAGGCGGGCACGCCCAGTTCGGCAGCCTGTCGATGAAACTTGCCCAGCAACTCTAGACAGCGGGCATGACTTTCGGGCTTGTTTTCCGTGTGCTCGTGCCAGGCGTTCCGGGCATTCGTCAGTTCATCCTTCAGAGCGTCGATCACGGGCCGCAAACGAACCAGATTCTCGATGCTGATGTTGGTTTTGGGCAGATACCGATCCAAGTTAAAGGTGGACTTAACTTCCGCGCCATGGTTGCTCAAAGCTTGACTCTTGGCGATGAAGAATAAGGCGTCGCGCATCAACCGTTCGGCCACTTGTGGAGAGCCTTCAAGCAGGTGGCGCATTTGCAGATCGATGCGGGCCAAGAGTTGCTTCACATGGAAGTCTGCCTCCACGCCATGGGCCAGCAGGGCATCGACGAAGCCGGCACAAGCCCACCAGAAGGTTCTCGAAGAGTTGCTCGGCGCGGCCGATTCGATGCGGGCCAATGCACTGCGCATCTGGCCCAGACCTTGTTCCGCGTCTGTACCCTTTAGAAACGCCAGCAAACCGCGCTGGAATGCGCTGCGAGCCGATTTCACCAACGCGCGGAACTCTTCCGGGCTGGATTCAGCGTCCGCTCTGGGGGCGGCTGACTGCGCCTGCAGGTCGGGAAAGAACATTTCTCCCTCAAATACCCGCTCCGCGCCTTGCGCCAGACGCAGGCTGCGATAAAAAGGAAACAGGGCAAGTTCGCCTTCGCCACGGCCTTCAGCGGTCCGGGCCATCCAGCGCGACAAGCCATCCAGGCCGCTCGCCAGGGCATCGAGCCCAGCGCCTTGCGCGACCGAACCGTCATCGATACCGTCCAACACTTCTTCCATCGCCGCGCACAGCGTGGCCGCACCTTCGAGCCCGACCATGCGGATGGCACCGCTCGCCTGGTGCACTTCACTGCGCGCCAAGCGCAGGGCATTGGTCAGGCCCTTGTCGCTGCGAAAAGCCTGGATGCGCTCTTGGGCCGCTTTCAGCGCCTTGTCGATTTCTCCTCGAACCCAATTCAGCGGCCCGGTGTCGTATTCCATCATGGTGCTCATGGCGTGTTCCTGTTTGGCTGGGTCGTGGTTGATCAGTTCAGTTTGAAGCCTGAGACGGACCCCTTCAGTTCTTCTGCTAGCCTGGTCAGGCCGCCGATGGATTTCGCGGTTTGCTGCGTGCCATCGTTGGTCTGCATGGTGATGCTCTTGATGTCCTGCATGGTCTCGGCCACCTTGGCGGTCGCATCAGCCTGGCTATGTGTGGCGCGGGAAATATCCTGAATCAGGGTAGCCAGTTTTTTCGACACGTGCCCGATCTCCTGCAGGGTCTGGCCGGCGGCATCGGACAGCCGTGCCCCTTCCACCACGCCTTGGGTGGAGATTTCCATGGCCGCAACCGTGTCGTGCGTGTCCGACTGGATGGTGCGGACGATGGCGGCGATCTGTTTGGTGGCTTCGCTGGAGCGCTCCGCAAGGCGCTGCACCTCTTCGGCAACTACCGAAAAGCCGCGGCCGGCTTCGCCTGCCGATGCCGCCTGGATGGCGGCATTGAGGGCCAGCACGTTGGTTTGCTCGGTAATGTCGGAAATCAGTTCAACGATCTCGCCGATTTCCTGGGACGATTCGCCCAGCCGCTTGATGCGCTTGGAGGTTTCTTGAATGTGCTCGCGCAGGGAGTTCATGCCGGCGATGGAGTTCTGCACGGCCTGCTGACCCTTTTCCGCAGCCATCAGGGCCTGCTGCGCCACACGGGCGGATTCGGCGGCGTTATTGGACACTTGCTGCACCGATTGGGAGATCTCCACCACCGACATCGAGGTCTTTTCAATCTCCTTCACCTGGCGCTGGGTGGCCTGCTGGAGCTTGCCCGAAACGTCGTTGGCCTCGCGCGCAGCTTCGTCCAACTGGGTCGTGGCGTTGTTGATGCCGCGCACCAGGTCGCGCAATTCGTCGACCGTGAAGTTGATCGAATCCGCAATCGCGCCGGTAATGTCCTCCGACACGGTTGCCTGCATGGTGAGGTTGCCTTCGGACAACTGTCCCAGTTCATCCATCAACCGAAGGATGGCCTCCTGGTTGCGGCGGTTTTCCGTCTCGCTCTTGCGCGCGCGAGCCTTGGTTTCGTTAATATTGACCAAGCCCAGCAAGACAAGGGATCCCAGGGCGATCAGAGAAAATACGCCCGACATGACGTAGCCGAGAGTTCCGGCGGAACCATAGGTTTTGCCCAGCTCCACCGTGGCGTTCAGGAGCGCGTCGCTCTTGCCTAGCATGTCATTGGCGCTAAGCTTGGCCTTTACCAGCGGCTGGATGTTGCCGACTACGTAGCTCACCACATTGACTAGATCGCGGGTGCTGCTCGTCACTTGATCAAGTACGGCGGCGGCATCCTTGCTGCCCGCAGCCCCTGCCTGGTTCAGACTGTCCACAATTGCGCGGAAGTTAACGCTATCCCTCTCCAGTTGGCGCGGCACCTGAGCATCAATGGCGCTGATTGAGAGCAGTGAATGGGCATTGCTTGCCATCCGCTGAGCCAGAACCGTCAATTGAGCGAATTTGGGCTGCGAGGCCAAATCTGCTCCGGTCTGGCCAAACGCTGCGGACAGTCTTCCGGATGATTCCTGAAGTTCACGCGCCACGTTGTCGATGTGCGAGATGCCCGCGCTGAGCAGCACCAGAGTCTTCTCATTTCCCAGAATCGCATCGATGTCCGACGGGTAGGATTTCCACTGGCCGTCGATCTTCTGCAGTATCGCCTGGGCCTTGGATGGCGAGGCGGGAACCTCGTCATCGCCCTCCTTCAGACCTTTGAGATTGGTTTCGAAGCTGGTCCTGGCGTCGGACAGTTTCTTGAATGCGTCCTCGTTGCCTTGGAGTGCCCGCTGGGCCAGGGCGGGAAGACGCTGGGAGAGCATGCCCAGACCGCCGACCCGATCAAGGTACTGGCCCTGGTTATTGGATTGCGTCACGCCATACATGATGGATCCAGCGGCAAGCAGCAGTGATGCAACCAGGGCGCCGGCGCTGTAGAGATATTGCCTTTCGGATGGCAGATGGCCGATCAGGGGGACATCCCCCGGCTCCCGGTCGGCGAGCGTGCGCAGATTCTGCATGATCATGGTGGTGTGTTGCTCCTTGCCGGTATCGGTAGTCATTCGTCCGGTCAAAGCCGCAAAGCCGGGTAGAGAGATTGCCATTTAAGCCTCCGCTTGTTGTCTTGGATGGTTATCGGGGCGCAACGCCCGAGGTTGAATCAAGCATGTGCTTCACGCGGTCGATCCGTTTTCCATCCAGATATCCATATTCAGCCGCTCCAATAACCGACGCGGATTGAATGCCATCAAATCGGTATCCCGAATACCTGGTCGACTGTGTCTGTTGATTCATTCCGCTGTCCGTTTCAAATCCGTCGATGCTGAATCAATTGGGTGCCTCGGCGGCCATGAAATGGGGGTCACCCAGCAAGGTCGCCAAGTGAATTTCAATCCAGTCCATGCCCTCGCCATCCCGGAAGTGTTGCGTAGCGAAAGGCCATTCACTTGCCCGCTTACCACGGGTCAGCTGGGAAAGATTCTTAAGCCCCAGTGTCTGTTCCACAATGAGCGCGGCATTGACCCCGAGTTTGTAATGGGCAAGCAACAGGCGATTGCTGGTCACATCCGGGGTGGGCTTGGCAAACAGGAAATCGCCCAAATCGCTTACCGCGTAGAGGTTGCCACGGATGTTGGCCGCGCCGCGGAACCAGCGACGCGCGCCTGGGACCGGCAGGATGGCAGGGACCGGCAGGACCTCGTCGATATCCGCCAGGTTGACCAGCCAGTTGTACCCGGCCACCCTGAATCCCAGGCGCGACGCATTGACCGGCTGAGTGCTGGCATTGTGCAGGCGGCTGGTGAGCTGGTTCTGAAAATCCTTCAGGCTGTAATTCTTGGACATAAAGACTCCGTATATGCTTAGCCCAACGCCTTGATCTGGCCCAGGAGTTCGTCCGGATTGACCGGCTTGACCAGGTAGGCTTTGGCGCCCTGGCGCATACCCCAGACCTTGTCTGTTTCCTGGCCTTTGCTTGTGCACATGATTACCGGGATATCCTTGGTGACGTCCACCTTGGAAAGCGCCCGCGTGGCCTGGAAACCATTCATGCCGGGCATGATGACATCCATCAGGATGAGATCCGGGTGCGAGGCCTTGGCTTGGGCCAAGGCTTCTTCGCCGCTTTCTGCCATGCTCACGAGGTAGCCGTGCCTGACCAGCAATTCGGAAAGGAAGAATCGCTCCGTGGGGGAATCGTCGACAACAAGAATGCGGCTAATAGACATCAATAACTCCGCTCAATCGTTTGGGCTGGCATCTGCCCCTAAGCGAACAGGCAATTCACTGTTGAGGCGTTATGCTGCCACCTGCCCGGAAACGGCATGATGACGCACTGCGTTCAACAGGGTTTCTTTGGTAAAGGGTTTGGTCAGGTATTCATCCGACCCGACCATCCGGCCGCGCGCGCGATCGAATAGGCCGTCCTTGGATGACAACATGACGACAGGCGTTGTGCGATAACGGTTGTTGCGTTTGATCAGCGAACAGGTCTGATATCCGTCCAGCCTGGGCATCATGATGTCAACGAACACTACCTGCGGCTGATGGTCGGCAATCTTGGCCAAGGCGTCGAAGCCGTCCTGGGCGAGGATAACCTCGCACCCCGCCTGGTTGAGGAAAATTTCCGCGCTGCGCCGTATCGTGTTGCTGTCGTCAATGACCATAACCTTCACGCCCTTCAGGCCGTTCACTTGTTCCATTTTTCGCTCTGACTTTCAATGAGAAGACAGTGAAGATAACGGCGTGGGTGTTTATTACTTTAGGCAGCTCGGTCCTTGATGCTGGCGCCTTTCGTCGGAGAGGTCATGCCGCGCGCACTCACTCGAGTGCAGCGCAATGGAAGAATTGAATGAGTTCGAACGGCAGCGCTGTGGTCCGTATCTTCACCCACCGAGGTGAGACGAGCCAAAGAGTGAATCTCTTGTGCGCGGGAACACGAGCGAAGGGGAGATTCGATTGCGGAACTAGCGGCCAGGCGGCCCGCAGCAGTGAATAACGTCCGCAGGCGAGAAAACTTGAGGTTGCCGCAGGCAGGTCTTGCCTGTGGCAAAGTGCGCGGTTTGTGCGGGAACTCAGATCTCGATCATTTCGAAATCGTCCTTGCGCGCGCCGCAATCCGGACAGGTCCAGTTGATCGGCACGTCCTCCCAGCGCGTGCCCGGCGCAATGCCTTCTGCAGGCAGTCCCTTTTCCTCCTCATAGATGAAGCCGCAAAGCAGGCACATCCAGGATTTGTATTGAGGAGTTTCTCTCATGGCTGAGGCTTGGAATCGGATAAAATTCGGGATCGAGTTCGCCATTTTATCCGGGTCTTGCCCCGGCGCCATCATGAAACCCACCCCTCCGCTTGTGCTGGTCTTTGCCGCCTCGGATCCCACTGGCGGCGCGGGGGTGCAGGCGGACTTGCTGACCCTGGCCGCCATGGGCTGTCATCCGCTGTCGTCCATCACCGCCCTGACCATACAGGATACCCGGGGGGTGGACGATGTGTTGCCGATAGACGCGGAATGGGTGGCGGACCAGGCCCGCATGGTGCTGGAAGACATGCGGGTAGACGCGTTCAAGCTGGGCATGCTGGGCAGTGTGGAAGCCATTGCGGCGATTGCCGAGGTGTTGTCTGATTATCCGGATATACCGGTGGTGCTCGATCCGGTGCTGGCTTCGGGCGCTGGCGACGAGCTGGCAAACGAGGAAATGATTTCGGCCATGAAGGAGATGTTGCTGCCGCAAGCGACCGTGATAACGCCCAATAGCACGGAGGCGCGCCGTCTGGCTTGGCATGAAGACGACGAAGGTGAGCTGTCACTTGAGCTTGCCGCAGCCCGTTTGCTGGCGTTCGGGTGTGAGTACGTACTGATTACGGGAACCCATGAAAACACGCCGCGCGTCATCAATACCCTGTTTACGCAGCAGGGCGTGGTACGGCAGGACGCCTGGGACCGCCTTTCCGGCACCTACCATGGCTCGGGCTGTACATTGGCGTCTGGCCTCGCGGCGGCCCTTGCCTTCGGTCAGGATATGTCCCAGGCCGTGCGGGATGCGCAGGAGTTCACCTATGCAACGCTGAAAGCCGCATTCCGGCCAGGCATGGGCCAACATCTTCCGCAGCGTTTCTTTTGGGCCCGAGAGTCGGGTCCGGAAGAAAGTGCTTGAGCCATATGACTCCAGGCGGCGTTTACGCCATCACGCCGGATTGCGCGAATACCCAGCGGCTGCTGGCAATGAGTGAGGCTGCCTTGAGGGGGGGGGTGGCGGTCATGCAGTACCGGGAAAAAACCGGCGACGTCGCGCTGCGCCATGAGCAGGCCAGTGAACTTCAGGGCCTGTGCCGGCGGTACGGGGTTCCCTTGGTGGTCAACGATGATCTGCGGCTGGCCGACCTGCTCGGCGCGGACGGAGTGCATCTGGGGCGGGACGACGGCTCCATACGGGAGGCGCGGATCATACTGGGGCCGGGCAAACTGATCGGGGTCTCCTGCTACCAGGACCTGGGGCGTGCCAGAGAGGCCCAGAAGTTGGGGGCGGATTATGTCGCATTCGGCAGTTTCTACTCCTCCCCGACCAAGCCCGGCGCCAGTTTGGCGAATGTGTCCGTGCTGCGCATGGCCAGCCGGGAAATCGCCTTGCCCATTGTGGCAATTGGGGGAATTACCGTGGACAATGCCGGTGCGTTGATTGATGCAGGCGCGGATGCCATTGCAGTGATTTCCGCCCTGTTCGATGCGCCGGATGTGGAGGCCGCTGCGCGGCAACTCAATGCCCTGTTTGAAATTGAATCGGAAAGCTAATGGATCGCAATCACCAACTGTTTGAACAATCCCAGAAAGTCATTCCCGGCGGAGTAAATTCTCCGGTGCGCGCATTCAAGTCTGTAGGCGGAGTGCCGCGTTTTTTCGCCCGTGGCCAAGGTTCCCGCGTGTGGGATGTGGACGGACGCGAATACATCGATTACGTGGGCTCGTGGGGCCCCGCCATCCTTGGCCATGCGCATCCGGACACGGTGAGAGCGGTGCAGCAACAGGCGGAACTGGGCCTGGGCTTTGGTGCACCCACCGAGTTGGAGCTGGAAATGGCGGAGTTGCTGGTGAGCCTGCTGCCGGGCTTCGAGAAAGTGCGCCTGGTTTCGTCTGGCACCGAGGCCACCATGAGCGCGATCCGGCTGGCGCGTGGCTATACGGGACGCAGCAAGATTGTGAAATTCGAAGGTTGCTACCACGGTCACGCGGACTTTCTGCTGGTCAAGGCCGGCTCCGGTGCGCTCACCTATGGCAACCCGACTTCCGCCGGCGTGCCGGCGGAAGTGGCCGCGCAGACCCTGGTGCTTGATTACAACGACCTTGGCGGGGTGGAACGCACGCTGGGTAAAATCGGCAGCGAGATTGCGGCGGTCATCGTCGAGCCGGTGGCCGGCAACATGAATCTGGTGCAGCCCGCGCCGGGCTTTCTTGAAGGACTGCGGGAACTGTGCAGCAAGCACGGCGTGCTCTTGATATTCGATGAGGTGATGACCGGTTTCCGCGTCGGCCCGCAGGGTGCGCAAGGCTTGTACGGCATTACGCCGGATCTCACCACTTTGGGCAAGGTCATAGGCGGCGGCATGCCCGTTGGGGCGTTCGGCGGACGCGCCGATATCATGGGGCGGCTTGCCCCGATTGGTCCGGTCTATCAGGCAGGCACTCTCTCCGGCAACCCGGTGGCGGTGGCAGCCGGCCTCGCCACGCTCAAGGCTACGCGCGTTCCCGGTTTCTACGATCGTTTGGCCGAACGCACCCTGAGCCTGGTCGAAGGCCTTGCAGCTGCGGCGGCCGAAACCGGGGAAGTCTTCAGCGCTGCCAGTGTCGGCGGCATGTTCGGGATTTACTTCAGCGCCTTGCCACCTCGCAGCTATGCCGAGGTCATGGGCTGCGACAAGGATCGCTTCAACCGCTTTTTTCACGCGATGATTCTGGAAGGCGTGTACCTTGCCCCCTCCGCTTTCGAGGCCGGATTCGTCTCGGCAGCGCACAGCGCGGCAGACATCGCCACGACAACAGAAGCGGCCAGGCGCGCCTTTGCCAGCCTACGCTGAACGGCCGCCACGAATTGGTTACTGGTGCGGATTACTTGGCGTCTCGATTCAAGATCGGCTCTATGGGGCCCTTCTCAACTGGCCGGCCCCGCCGTATTTTGCTTTGAATAAAGACAAGCGATTGTCGAATTTGTGCATGGGCAGCGACTTGGTTTATCGCTTGCTGTCAGGCAAGCGGTTTTCGACAAGGCACAAAAAACAAAGCCCCGCTGGGCGGGGCTCGCTGCATTCGTAATTCAATTTATATTCGCACCGTTGAAGGTTTGGCTTTCAGCTTGATCGCGTTGCACTCGGCCGCGCTACCTTGTTGCAGGGGCCGGTTGGGCTGACTGGCTTGAAGCAGGCGCCGGAGGTACCGAGTTCGGGAACATGCGCATCCAAGCCGACGGGTCAAACATGTTGGCCGCGGGGGGCAGGGGCGTCGGAGCCTGCTGAGGCGCAGGGGCCTGAGTTGCGCCCTGCTGGGGCATTGCCGGGAAGAATGGCATGAAGGCAGGCGCGGGTGCCGCCGGCGCTGGCGTTGCATAACCCGGAGCTGGGGCTTGCTGGGGTTGGGGCATCATCGGGAAGAAACTCGAAGCCGGGGCTGGCTGGGGTGCAGGCATCGTGGGAAAAAAGCTCGGCGCTGCTATGGCCTGGGGTGCGGGCATCATCGGGAAGAAACTCGAAGCCGGGGCTTGCTGGGGCGTAGGCATGCCGGGGAAGAAGCTCGGAAGCGCGCCTGCCATGGGGTTCAAATAGGGATTGGTAAATTGTTGAGGGTTGGGCATCATGCTGTTTCCCATCAGCGGTGCAACCATGGTCATTGGATTTAGCATGGTGGCCGGGTTCAACATGCCCATTGGATTCATCGCAGTGGCCGGGTTCAACATGCCCATCGCCGGGTTTAGCATGGTGAGAGGCGCCATCATGGTCGTAGGATTCAGCATGGTCATGGGTGCAGCCATCATCGTCATGGGCGCCATCATGGCTGCGGGATTCGTCATCGTGCCCCAAGGGTATTGGGCCTGGGTGGTAGTGCTGACCAGGGCAAGTGCAGCAATGGACAGGGCGTGGATTTTCATGGTGTCTCCTCGGGGTTGGGGTGTTACCTTACGTGGTACTACCATATAAACGGGCTTTTCTCCGGATTGGCCCTATAAATCGCCATTAGCAGCCGCCTGCATGATGTTATCCATCTTGTCTCGGATGTCTTTGGCCATCTTTGCCAATTGGGGCGAAATGTCCATGCTGCCATTGACCGAATCCAGCCAGGCAATGTCCCAGTCCAGGGTCAACACCCAGATGTTCTTGTCTGCATCCTCCATGACCGCAATCCGGCACGGCAGAAACGCAATCGCCTCGGGGGCCAGGCTCATGACCTCACGACCCGCAGCAATATCACAGAAGCTGAAAACCTCCATGCGGGGCGTCGTTGTGTCCTCCAAGACAGCTCGGATGTCTTTCCACATTGGGCTGGTGCCTACCAACTTGAAGTTCAATTGATTGGCGCGCAGTTTCATGGATTCCACCACATCATCGAAACTCAAGCCCGGTTTGGCTTTGTATTTTGTAGTCATGTAATTCATGACGTCGCGGATGTTCATGTGCATGCCCTGAGCCATAAACGGCATCATCATTTTCATCATCCGGGTCTTTTCCTCCTTGGTCTTGCTGGGCGACATGGTCCAAGGCTTGAAGGATGCCGCCGCCCCGTAGCCGTACTGGTAAGGCGTGTTTTGCAAATAGGGATTGCCCGGAGCTCTGGGTTCGTCAGCCAAGGCGGCGGATGCGGCCAGACAAAAGAGGGAAAGCAGAAGTTTGGCCTGAGTTTTCATGGGGTTCTCCGGAAAGCTTGTTGGTCTGATGGGGCATCACGAGGGCTATTTATTGATAGCACAATACTTGATTGCGGGGCTGTAACTGTGGGATCGTGTGGGAGGCTCCGAGCCACCCTACCAAGTACTGCGCCCCTCAGTGCCAAGGTTTCGTTATTGCGAGACGCTTGATTAAAGCAATGCTGGGGATAATTTTCCCCAACATTGCTCCTGTCTGCCGGTGATGTAATCGATCGGGATCTGTCTGCCGCTTTAGCCGACCGTGGCTTCGCTATTGCCGGTGTCACCATTGCTGTCGACAACGTTGACGGTGACTTTGTCGCCGGCCTTCATGCCCTGGACCTTGATATTCAGGTACGGATCCTTGGCCATGCCCCCGCCCCACTGGCCATCGGCAACAACTTTGCCATTGACCGCCAGCTTGATGTTCTTGATGAACAGGGCGGGAACGAGCTGACCATTGACTTTGCGTAGGCCATTCTCGGAAGGGTGAGTAATCAGTACCTTGATCGCGTCGGTACTGGCGCGCATTTTCATGGGGATTGCCATTTTCTATCTCCGTATGCCGTTGGAATAAGTAAGTAGCTCGAGCAAGATCAGCCGCCGCAGCCGCCAATGGTGACCTTGACTTCCTTGGCGGTGGTCCAAACCTTGCCACCCGCTTTCACAATGACGCGCACGTCGGCAGTCTGCGCCATCTTGATCCGAGTCGACAGGAAGCCGCCAAAATTAGTAAGCCGGTAATCAGAGATCAAGGGGTACACGTTCTTTTCTGCAAGGATGGCAATAGAATCCACATCCGGCATGCTTACGGTGATTTCAAGCGGAACCGAGGCGCCGTTCTCTGCAATGTCAGGGGCTTTCAAGTCGATATTCGACGAATTGGCAGCGCTCGATGCGCCGATAGCTGCAAGCGAATCAGGCACCTTCTTGGCATCAAATCCGGCCTGATTCCAGTCGGCCAGCACTTGGCCTGGTTTGAGCAAACCTGCAGCAACGGCCACTGACAAGGCGCCAACGCCAGCGGTGCCCTTCAGCATATTTCTACGCAGTGGGTTCATGGACTTTATCTCCTTCTGTGTTGAAACAATATTGCCGGATTAACGGGGAGACGCAGCGGCCGTGCCGGCTGTAGGCATCTGCATCGGGATCACCTGCATAATAGGATAAGTTGCGGGATTGGCCCATGGCCCCTTCCCCCGCATTACAGATTTGGGCGTTGGCAGGCGCCATCATCAGGCTCGTGATCTGATCGCTTGTTGTCTTGAGGCCCACCGCGACTCCATGCCGTAAGCCGAGCCCATTCGGCGCACTATGCCAAGATTCATCATGGCGATGCTCCGTTGGCGTCTTGCGTGAGGTCGGCCATCTTGCACACTTAGGCGTCCGGGCCGGCTGGGGCGGCGCCTGCGGGCCAGACTAAGCCGGATCGGGCAGACAACAGACACGTGAGCACCACGTTTCTCATCGGGAGGCCTTAATGCGGGTGATTACGACAGAAAGCCCGCCAATGTTACAGGAAGCCCGTCTTTGGTCCCATCGGCAGAGTTGATGCCTATCAATAAAAGGCCAAGCATTCGGCTGGACTGGTCAGGCGAAATTTCCTGGAAGCAACGGCTGCCCAAGTGATCGCAAACCCGTTTGCGGCAAGATTGGCCGGGCAGCGACCGCGAACCTTCGCAAGGAGCCGTGACCGGTCAGCCCTTCCAAGGACCTGTTGCCGCTTACCGCAGGCCTTGGATATATTGCGCTACCGCTTTCATTTCCGCATCGGTCATTTTGGCGGCGATGCTGCGCATCATTTTGGCAGCGTCATTGGCGCGTTCGCCCAAGCGGAATTTGTTCAACTGGTCATAAACATAATCCGCATGCTGACCATACAGGGCGGGAAATTGCACGGGAATCCCGCGTCCCTGCGGACCATGACAAGAAGCGCAGGCCGGGACGCCTGAGCCTTGCACGCCGCCGCGGTAGATCTTCTGGCCCCGCAACGCCAGATCCTTGTCTTTGGCGACCCCGCTCTTGCGCTCCTTTGTGGAGAAATAGAGGGCCAGATCTTTCATGTCATCGGGAGAGAGGGAAGCAACCATCCCGCCCATGACTGGGCTCTTTCGCTCGCCGGATTTGAAGTTGGTGAGTTGCTTGTCGAGGTATTCGTAGCCCAACCCGGCGAGATTGGGATTGGCTGGCGCTGCGCTGTTACCATCTTGGCCGTGGCATCCGGAACAAACGCTGGTGACGATGTTTTCGGCTTTCTTGGCATCGCCTATGCTGGGGGCGGTTGCCGGATTGGCAACCGCCAGCGTACTAACCATTCCGGTAACAACAATCAGCGCCTGTTGGATCTTCATCCGGGAACTCCTTGAAGTCTTTAAATTTGTCAGAAAAATGAGCAGTTTAGCGAATTTTAATATTGAAGGGAATTCCCCCAAGCGGCGTGGCCGCTGATGGGAAACGTCGGATGGCCATGACTTTTCTGCAGCAAGCTCGCTATGCCCTATCGGCTGCTACTCTGAGCCAACTTCCCGCCAGTCAGGCCGAGGTAGCCTTTGCCGGGCGCTCCAACGCCGGAAAGTCCAGCGCCCTTAATACCCTGGCCCGGCACAACCGCTTGGCTTTTGTGTCCAAAACGCCGGGGCGCACCCAGTTGATCAATTTTTTCGTGCTGGGGCCGGAGGTCTATCTCGTCGACTTGCCCGGCTACGGCTATGCCAAGGTCCCGCCGGAACTGCGGAAGCGATGGGAAAAAGTGCTGTCATCCTATCTACAGTCCAGAGAAGCATTGCGCGGGATGGTGCTCATCATGGACGCCCGTCATCCCCTAACCCCGCTGGACTGGCGAATGCTGGAATGGTTTGCCCCCACCCGCAAGCCGGTTCATATCCTGTTGACGAAATCGGACAAATTATCCCGGAGCGCGGCCATAAAGACCCTGATCTCAGTAAAGAAGGGCTTGGAAGGGTGGCCCTGGGTGAGCGTGCAGCTCTTTTCCAGCTTGAAAAGGCAGGGCATGGACGAGGCTGAGGCGGTGATCTCGCCATGGCTGGAAATCCGGCAGCCATAAAACAAAAACCCCGGGCCAAGGGGATGTGCCCGGGGTAAATGCCTTGCAGAGGCAAGGCGCCCGCTCAGGGAGGAGAAGCGGGAGACGATAAAAATCGCCTGCCAGATAGAGCGGGGCGGCTTAAAATAGTTCCTGAGTTTCCTGGAGCCTACCGTGAAGACAGTTTCTGCGCGATTTCCCGCCCGCCGCATGCGCCGGATGCGGCACGACGAGTTTTCCCGCCGCCTGATGCGGGAAAACCAGCTTGGCGTTGCAGATTTGATTTACCCGGTATTTGTCCTAGATGGCAATCACCGGCGCGAAGCGGTGGCTTCCATGCCGGGGGTGGAACGGCTGTCGGTGGATCTGCTGCTGCCATTGGCCGAAGAGGCCGCGCACTTGGGCATTCCGGCGCTGGCACTGTTTCCCGTCATTGACCCGTCGCTGAAGACAGAGGATGCCCGCGAGGCAGTCAACCCCGACGGCCTGGTTCCGCGGACGTTGAGAGCCCTGAGACAGGCCGTGCCCGAACTGGGTCTCATTACCGACGTCGCCTTGGACCCCTACACCAGCCATGGCCAGGATGGCCTGATCAATGGGGCCGGCTATGTGCTGAATGACGAAACCGTGGCCGTACTGACCCGTCAGGCGGTCAGCCATGCGCACGCCGGGGCGGATGTGGTGGCGCCGTCGGACATGATGGATGGCCGGATTGGTGCCATCCGGGAGGCGTTGGACCATGAAGGCCTAATCCACGCCCGGATCCTGGCCTATGCGGCCAAATACGCCTCCAGTTTTTACGGGCCGTTCCGCGACGCGGTAGGTTCCGCCGCCAGTCTGGGGGCCGGAAACAAATATACTTATCAGATGGACCCGGCAAATTCCGACGAAGCCCTGTGGGAAGTAGCATTGGATCTGGAAGAGGGGGCCGATATGGTGATGGTCAAGCCCGGGATGCCTTACCTCGATATCGTTCGCCGGGTCAAAGAGCATTTCGGCGCGCCGACCTACGTCTATCAAGTGAGCGGAGAATATGCCATGCTAAAGGCAGCGGCACAGCAGGGATGGTTGAATGAAAGGGCGTGCGTACTGGAGGCGCTATTATCGTTCAAGCGAGCGGGAGCTGACGGAATCTTGAGCTATTTTGCCATGGACGTGGCGCAGTGGCTGAAGCCCAGCACCTGAAACCCAGCACCTGAAACCTTCCATCCATAAATCCTTGGCCAATTCCGGTCGATAAGAATAACAAGAGTCACTGCGGACGGAGAAATTGAAAGAAACATCATGGCGCTCAGTTTTGAAAGTCTGAGATCGCGCAGGCAACGGGTAGCTGACGACTGGGACAGGACGATCGTGGCTTTCCAGTCGCCCTATCGACTGAAGGATCTCTGCATTGATCAGAGCCATGAACTTGAAGGTTCAGAAGACAAGACCAGCAGGCAGGAATTCAAGCTGAGGCTGGCGACGAGCGACGATCGGCGAAAATTGGCCAGCGTCCTGATCCAGAAAATGTACAGCTGGCGGGGGTACGATACAGGCGAAATTGTTCAGGATCCCTACAAGCTTGTATTGGTAGCCTATCAGGAGAACAAGGTGGTGGGCACCCTGACGCTGGGGATCGATTCGCCTGCGGGTCTGGTGGTGGATGAACTTTACAAGGACGAAGCGGACCAGTTGCGCGCCGAGCGGAGAAAAATATGCGACATCACGCGTTTGGCGATTGATCAGGACATCAAATCAAAGAGCGTGCTGGCTGCGCTCTTTCACCTGTCCTTTATCTATGGCCGCAATATCCACCAGTCCACCGATTTTTTGATCGAGGTCAACCCGAGACATGTGGCCTTCTACCAGCGCATGTTGGGTTTCGAGCCCATAGGCGAGGAAAGGATGTGCCCGCGTGTGGGGGCTCCAGCGATCCTCTTGCGGCTTGATCTGGACTACGCCAATGAGCAGATCGTCCAATACGGCGGCATGGGAATGGCAGCTCCCATGGTCAAGACCATCTATCCGTATTTTTTTTCCAAATCTGATGAAGAGGGTATCACCCACCGACTGACCAGCGGCGCCCCCTCGGTCTGACATGCCGCCGCCGTTCTCGTACAGCGAGGCTTTTTCCCGCAACATCGGCTGGCTGACCCGGCAAGAACAGGATCAACTGCGGCAA